>CALUQJ010000058.1 GCA_944322865.1 Candidatus Gastranaerophilales bacterium | reverse complement strand
CAAAAGCGGATGCAGTAAAATTCCAAACTTTCAAAACTGAAGAAGTAATATCCAAAATGGCTAAGATGGCTGAGTATCAAAAAAAGAATTTAGGTATCGAAGAATCCCAATTTGATATGGTTAAAAAACTTGAGCTGTCTTTTGAAGATTTTGAAGAATTGAAAAGATACACTGAAGATAAAGGATTAATGTTTCTGTCTACTCCGTTTGACCTTGAAAGCTGTGATTTTTTAAATAATCTCGGACTTAATATTTTCAAAATCCCGTCAGGAGAAATTACTAATCTTCCTTATCTTAGAAAAATCAATTCCTTCAAAAAAGATGTTATACTTTCAACCGGCATGGCGGCTTTAGATGAGATTCAAGCTGCACTGGATGTCTTAAAAGACTGCAAAGTAAGTCTTTTGCATTGCACAACCGAGTACCCGTGTCCTTATGATGCTGTTAATATGAATGCGATGCTGACTATGAAAGAAAAATTTAATCTGCCTGTCGGGTATTCAGATCATACTCAGGGAATTGAAATTCCTGTAATGGCAGCGGCTATGGGCGCTCAAATAATAGAAAAACATTTTACGCTTGACAAAAACATGGAAGGTCCTGATCATAAAGCAAGCCTTGAGCCGGATGAATTAAAACAAATGGTTAAAGCAATCAGAAATGTTGAAAAAGCTTTCGGTGACGGCAAAAAAGAACCTCAGCCTGCCGAGATAAAAAATATTGCAATTGCAAGAAAATCCATTATTGCAAAATGTAATATAAAAAAAGGTGAAATTTTTACTGAAAAAAATCTGACAACCAAACGTCCTGGAAACGGTATTTCTCCGATGAAATGGGACGAAATAATCGGAACTGCTGCAACAAAAGATTACCTGGAGGACGAATTGATATGCGAAAAATAGCACTCGTAACCTCAACACGTGCTGAATACGGTATAATGAGCCGTCTGATTGAAAAAATTGAACATGATCCCGATTTAGAATTGCAGCTTTTGGTAACAGGCATGCATTTATCCGACAAATTTGGAAAAACAATAAATGAAATAAAAAGTCCAATAACTAAAAAAATTGATATTGAAATAGAAAAAGAGCCGGCACATTCACTCGCAGTTTGCATAGAGAAATTTTATCAAACATTTCAGGAGCTTAAACCTGAGCTTGTTGTTCTGTTAGGTGACAGATATGAAATTATGGGGGTTGCGCAGGCAGCTATGCTTAGCAATGTACCTATTGCACATCTTTTTGGAGGCGATACAACAGAAGGTGCTATTGATGAAGCTATAAGACATTCCATAACCAAAATGAGCCACCTGCATTTTACGAGCTGCGAATCATCAAGAAAAAGAGTAATTCAGCTCGGTGAAAATCCGGATAGGGTTTTTAACTTTGGCTCCTTGGCTCTTGAAAACATAAAAACTATTCCTCTGCTTTCAAAAGAAGAACTGGAAAAATCACTTGATTTTCATTTCGCACAGAAAAATCTTTTAGTTACATTTCATCCGGTAACTCTTGAAGGTAATTCAAAACAGCAGTTCAATGAGCTTATACAGGCATTGGAGGAACTGGAAAATACAAATATAATCATTACCTGCCCTAATTCCGATGAAGGTAACGAAGAAATATTTGATCTAATAAAAGAATTTGAAAAATCACATAAAAATGTTAAATCTTATAAGTCGCTCGGCATGCTCAGATACCTTTCCTGTCTAAAATTTGTAGATATGGCTGTAGGAAATTCATCAAGCGGCATATATGAAGTTCCTGCATTTCATAAACCGACTGTTAATATAGGCAACCGTCAAAAAGGACGTCTGCAATGCGGCTCTATTATCAATTGCAAACCTCAAAAAGATGATATTCTAAAAGCTATTGATAAAGCCTATAAAATAGATTGTTCCAATATTGTTTCGCCTTATTATAAACCGAATACGGCAGACAATATTCTGGATATAATTAAGAATTATGACCTGAAAGACATTTTGAAAAAAGTGTTTTATAATATTGAAGTACCTGAAATAAACAGCACGGAGATAAAATAATTACAATGTATAACAATAAAGAACACATTATAAATCAAAATGAAACTATAAAAACAGCATTAGAAAGAATAAATAGTTTCCGATTACAACAACCTCTTGTTTTGTTTGTTGCAGATAGTCAGGACAAAATTACAGGTTCTCTTACTGACGGAGATATAAGACGCGGTTTGGTAAACGGAGTTACGCTTGATTGCCCTGTAACAAACGTTATGCATAAGGATTTTAAATACGTAAAAGATTTGTCTGATTACAAAAAAATTAATTCCTATAAAGTTATGGATCTTAAGCTTGTGCCGCTGGTTACAAAAGATTTTAAACTGGTCGAATTTATTGATTTAAGAAAATTAAAAGCGGTTATTCCGGTTGATGCGGTTATTATGGCAGGCGGAAAAGGTGTCAGATTAAAACCTTACACCAATGATACTCCTAAACCAATGCTTGAACTTAACGGTAAGCCGATTATCGCTCATAATATTGACAGACTTTTAAGCTACGGAATAACAAATATATACATTTCCGTAAACCACTTGAAAGAAAAGATAATTAACTATATTCAAAAGAATTATAGTGATTATAATATACAGTTTATTGAAGAAAATCAACCGCTCGGAACTATAGGTTCTGTTAAACTCGTAGATGAATTTAAAAACAATGATGTTCTTGTTATGAATGCCGATATATTAACAAATATAGATTTTTATGATTTCTTTATCAATTATAAAAATTTCAGAGATAATATGTCAATCGCAACTTTTAACATAAGAATTAATATTCCTTATGGGATTTTAGATACCACAGACAAGAAAATCAATTCATTAATAGAAAAGCCGTCTTTTACTTACTATTCAAATGCCGGTATTTATCTGATTAATAAGGATATGCTCAAATATATTCCGTCCGGGGAAAAGTTTGATTCAACCGATTTAATGGAAAAACTTATAGAAAAAGGCAAAAAAGTCAGCCATTTTCCGATACGCGACTACTGGCTTGATATCGGTAATGCACAAAATTATGCAAAAGCTCAGGATGATATAAGGTTTATAAAATTTTAGATATGTACAGAGATAAAAAAATAATAGCAATAATTCCAGCACGCTCCGGTTCAAAAGGGGTTAAGGATAAAAATATAAAAGAGTTATGCGGCAAACCCTTGATAGCATATACAATTGAGGCAGCACAAAGGTCAAATGTTTTTGATTGTATATTTGTTTCAACGGATAGCGAAAAATATGCGCAAATCGCCAAACAATACGGGGCAGAGGTTCCATTTTTACGCAGTGCGGAAAATTCTTCGGATAAATCCGGTACTTGGGATGTGGTGCGGGAAGTTCTGGCCAAATTGGACGAAAAATTTGATATTGTTATTTTATTGCAGCCAACATCTCCGCTACGTATGGAAAAAGATATAATTAATGCGCTGGATTTATTTTTTACCAAAAATGCGGATAAAGTTGTATCAGTTTGCGAAACTGATCATCCGGCATTCTGGTGTAATACTTTAGATGAAACGCTTTCGATGAAAGATTTTGTAAAAAAAGAGTATAATCTTCCTCGTCAGGCGCTGCCAAAAACATATACACTTAACGGGGCTGTGTACATTTGTAAAGCAGAATTGTTGAGCAGAAATATCAGTTTTTATGACGATAAAAGCTATGCATATATAATGAGTAAAGAAGCCTCAATAGATATAGATTCAGAATTAGATTTCAAAATTGCAGAATTGTGTTATAATGAAAGAGTAAAGAATAAGCGGATGTAATTCAGTGGTAGAATGCAACCTTCCCAAGGTTGACGTCGCGGGTTCGAGTCCCGTCGTCCGCTCCATTTAAAAGACTCTATCTGTCTCACGTTTCAGTAACCGAATTTCATTTTTTGTTGTTCATATTGTAAAATATTAGATGTGTTACAATGTTGATTTATTAGTTTATTTCTAATAAGTATTCTAAAATAAGTTGATTTCCCATCAATCTTCAAATCTTTTCCATCGTCTCCTTTTCTAAACTTAATAATTTCAAATTGTTTAGGATTAAATTTATGAAGAAATGTAATAGGTACGCCCATTAATCCGGCATAATCTACCGGTATATTTTTAGTCTTATTTATATTTATACCATTACAGTTATCATAACAAGGATATTCTATTTCATTGCCTCTATATTTTTGGGTAAGTGGTATAAATTCTTGTCTTTTGAAATTATCTAAATTTGTTAACCACATACAATTATTAGGAGACACTATTCGTTCTCCAAACTCATTAATTTTTGTTTCCTGCCCATATAATTCATAGTGTTCAGGCACTATAAAACCAGAAATTCCTCTTCCAAAATTTACACCCAGCCATATTTTATTATTTTTAATTAGATTAAAAATTTCTTTATAAGTTATAGCATTTATGTTACTTATGACTAAAAATTTTTTATTATAATTGATAAGTTGTGACATATATTCTCTAAAAAGCGAGAAAGGAGGATTGGTAACAACAATGTCTGATTGTTCCAATAATTTGATACTTTCTGAACTACGAAAATCACCGTCACCCTTAAAATATACTAGATTATTATAGTTAACAGTACCGCCTGTATACTCAAAATAAGCTCCTAAACCTTTAGGTGACTTGTTATAACAAGCACAAATAAGCTTTTTTATTCCTAAAGAATCAAAATTGGAAACAAAATATTTAAAAAAATTGCTAACGCTTATGTCATCACAATTACAATAAACTACCTTATCTTGAAAATGTATACGATAATATTGTAGTTCTCGTTCAATATCTACAAGTTGGGTATAAAATTCATCTTTTTTATTAGTTTTGGCTTGATCTAACAGGGAATGATTAGCATTTCTTTTCATTGATGCCTCCCCCTTTATTGTGTTTAGTAATTTGTTTGAAAAGGTCTCTAGCCAGCATTTGAAGAGATGTTTTAGCTATGTCAAGCATAATTTCTAACATTTCTTTTTCTTTCCAGCGTTCGCCTTCTGTTTGCGTATATATAGAAGCTGCTTGGAGCATTATATTTACACCATGGCAATTTACAAATTTATTTTTGCATAAGTTTGTATTGATAGGTAATCCATAATTTGCAGAGGTTAGTCTGTCTAATCTATTTAGTGTGCCAGAATTATAAGTAAGAGTTACTTCTCTACCATCAGGTCTGGCAACAGTAATATCATGTGTTAGAAAATTAGAGCCTTCTAAAAATAAAACATATGGAAAATATGTTTCAGCTAACATAAAATTAGCAATTTCAGAAATGTTTTTGTGAGCTCTTTCAATTGCATTACCAGCAACCATTAAATCTTGATTGTTTAACTTTCCAACGAGTTTACCACATTTGATATTTTCAATATCTTTACCTTGATGTTTGGCTTCCGATACTAATATCACTCGCCAATTATTATTATCATCTTTTACTTCTATAATACCACCGTCAGGTTTAATCTTTGCGTCAGGTACAAAAAGAGTTTGTCCTAATTCTTTGTCAATTTTTTGCAAAGAACTGTTAATCTCTTTTTTACTGATATATTGCCTATAATTAAAACTTAATTGCGGAAATTCGTTTTTTAAATTTTCAATTACGCAACGTGAAATTTTTGCCACTCCTAGGTCATGTACAAGTGCCTCTTTGCAAAATATACCAACAACACCGTGAGACTCTTTATGTTGTTTGCTCAGTCTATTTGATTGCTTCTTTTTTGCCAAATTTAACTTCCTTAGTCTATGAATGCATAATTTATATAGTCAATATTAACACAAAATTTTTTTTTGAATAAATAATTAAGTTAAAATAGTTATCACGTAACAAATATTTATATCTTTAAGAGTAATATAAAAATTAATATTTATTTAGTGTATGATATATTTGTTAAGCTCATTTAGGAGAAGTGCAATGGATTTATACGACGCGATATATAACAGAAGAATAACAAGAGATTTTAAAGCTCAATCTGTTCCGGATGATGTTCTGCAAAAAATTATAAATGCAGGTTTACAAGCCCCAACCCACGATCATCTGAGAAATTGGGAATTTGTTATTTTACAGGACTCCAAAGATAAAAAAAATGCTCTTCAATTTATAAAAAACGGGGTAAATCCACAATTGGAGATTTTAAAACAGATGCTTACAGACGGAACCCCGCAGCAAAAAATGTATGCTGATGCGATGCCAAAGCAGTATACAATGCTATTTAATGCATCTCATATAATTTTACCGTTTTTTAAATCTAATTCCGGCGTTCTGAAACCGACATCAGTAAGCTCACTAAATCCGCTTTCTTCTATATGGTGTGTTATTGAAAATATATTTCTCGCAGCAACAGCAGAAGGATTAGCCTGCTCAATGAGAATACCTTTTGGTGAAGAAGGATTAAATGTCGCAAAAGTTTTAGGCGCGCCTGACGATTATCTTCTGGCATGTTATATAGGGGTGGGGTATCCGGCGGAGGACAGAGCGGTTATAGCGCAGGTCGGATATACCGCAAAACAAAAAATGCATTTTGGGAAATGGTAATATGGAACAAAAATCACTGTTTGAAAATGAAGTTAATCAGCCGCTTGCCTCTCGTTTACGACCGAGAAGTCTGGATGAATTTGTCGGGCAAACACATCTTATCGGTCCGGGGAAAATTTTGCGCCGCTTGATTGAGGAAGATAAAATTACCTCACTTATCTTCTGGGGACCTCCGGGGGTTGGGAAAACAACCCTGGCAACTATTATTGCTAATCAAACCCATTCAGCTTTTATTAATTTTTCTGCTGTAACAAGCGGTATAAAAGAAATTAAAACAGTAATGACGCAGGCTGAACAGGCACGTAAAATCGGTGAAAAAACAATAGTTTTTGTAGATGAAATTCATAGGTTTAACAAGGCTCAGCAGGATGCGTTTTTGCCGTTTGTAGAAAAAGGAAGTATCATCTTAATAGGTGCAACAACCGAAAATCCTTCTTTTGAAGTTAACGGTGCATTGCTTTCAAGGTGCAAAGTTTTTGTATTGCAAGGGTTAAAAACAGAAGATCTCGTAACGCTTTTAAAACGTGCTATAACAGATAAACGCGGTTTTGGAGAACAGAAGGTAAATATAACGGATGAACAGCTGGAAGTCGTTGCGAAATTTGCCAACGGTGATGCCAGAAACGCGCTTTCTACGCTGGAAATGGTAGTCTTAAACGGTGATGTTGCATCTAATGGCGAAATAACGGTTACTGATGATACTTTGGAACAATGTATTTCTAAAAAATCACTTTTGTATGACAAAAACGGTGAGGAACATTATAATATAATTTCCGCACTACATAAGTCAATGAGAAATTCAGATCCTGATGCTGCTGTTTACTGGCTTGCCAGAATGCTTGAAGCCGGCGAAGATCCGATTTATGTCGCAAGACGTGTTGCACGCTTTGCAAGTGAAGATGTAGGACTTGCAGATCCTCATGCTCTGGAAATGGCAATTGCCGCATATCAAGCCTGTCACTTTATTGGAATGCCGGAATGCTCGGTACATTTGACGCAAGCTGTTGTTTATATGGCTCTGGCGCCTAAATCCAATGCTTTATATTTGGCTTATGAAGCTGCAAAACATGATGCAATAAGAGAGTTAGCCGAACCTGTTCCACTTGTAATAAGGAATGCTCCGACTAAATTGATGAAAGAGCTTAATTATGGCAAAGGCTATCAGTATGCTCACGATACTGAAGAAAAATTAACAAGTATGCAGTGTCTGCCGGATTCTCTATTGGGCAAAGAATACTATCACCCGACTGAGCAAGGACTTGAAGCTAAATATAAGGCTAAATTAGAAAAAATTAAAGAATGGAAAAGAACACATTAATACACCTGATATGATTTATTATTTTCTGGTTTGCATGTCTGTAACTTTTTTGATACATACTTGACTTTTTGTTTTTATTGGATTGCGATCCAATAAATTCTTGGATTATGCTCCAATAAAAACAAAAAATATTAATATATTTCTTATCGTATAAAATGACAACACATATTAAATTTATGTAAAAATAGTAGCAATAATTTATTTATCAAGTATAATTATTTCATTACAATTAACGGAACGAAAATTATGCAAAATACTTTAGAGAGAAAAGTTATAAAAAATATAGATTTTAACTGTGATTTAGCACAGAGTTTCGGGATTTATAAAAACAATTCCGAATTTGAACTGTTGGATTATGTAAGTTCAGTGAATATATCCTGCGGATTTCATGCCGGCGATCCTATGACTATTAAGAATGCTCTTTTGCAGGCTAAAGAAAAGAATGTCGTTGTAGGGGCGCATATCGGATTTGATGATATTCAAGGTTTTGGCTACAGACAAATGGATTTGTCAGAGGATGAACTTGAAGCGCTTGTTATTTATCAGGTTGGCGCTTTAATGTCTTTTGCCAAAAGTTTTAAGCTGGAAATTGAACATGTCAGACCGCACGGTGCAATGTATAAACAGGCGTCTGAAGATTTTAATTTTGCCTGTGCTATAGCAAGAGCTGTAAAAAAATGTTCTCAATGGCTTGTTTATTACGGCGCAGCAGGTGATGTAACTGCTAAGGTCGGGGAATATATAAATCTTCCGGTTGCACATGAAATTTCTTTGAATAAAATCTATAATGTTGACGGTACTGTTGATTATTCTGCAAATGATATTGAAAATACAGATACCTCTATTTCGCGTTTAAGATTGTTGTTATCAAGTTCACAGGTATACAACAATGAAGGCGGAAAAACAGTTGTTGAAGCTGACACAATTCACTTTACAAACAGAATTTCAAACGCAGGCGAATTGGCTAAGCGTGCGGTAGAGATAATTTCTCCGCTCCCTGTTAATTATAAAAACGCATGCAAATCCGGCTGGGTGGAGTAGAAAATGATGAAATTAAAAAATAACTTTAAATTTACACAAGATGCCAGATGGCTTATTCCCGGACTTCAAGTAAAACGCTGGTTTATGCTTATATTTTTGGGCGCGGCAATGATGACTCTGGGGGTTTTGATTTTAATTGATATAAAACCTATTTTTTATACAATGGAATTTATCAGAAAAATTGCATTGCACGCGTCAACAGAGTGGCTTGCATTTTCTGTTTTAATGTTTGGCGGCGCTTTGTTTTTTAAGGGCTGGGAAAAGACAAATCTTTCAATACTTGACGGAAAAGATAATCAGGCATTGCTGGAAACCTTATATAGAAGAAGAAAATTAAACAGAGGTCCTAAAATCGTTGCTGTTGGCGGCGGTACAGGGCTTTCAATGTTATTAAGAGGGATAAAACACATAACAAATAATGTAACGGCTGTGGTTACAGTCGGTGATGACGGCGGAAGTTCCGGACGTTTGCGTGAAGAAATGGGCATGCTGCCGCCTGGGGATATAAGAAACTGTATTGCTGCTCTTGCTGATGATGAAGATTTGATTACTAAACTCTTTCAGTATCGTTTTAAATCCGGTGAAGGACTTGAAGGTCACAGTTTTGGGAATTTGTTCCTGACAGCATTATGCGCAATCACAGGTGATATGGTACGCGCAGTAAAAGAATCCTCAAATGTTTTGTCTATTCGCGGACGCGTTTTGCCTTCAACTCTTGATGATATGAAACTTGTTGCAGAAATGGAAGATGGCAGAATTATTCACGGGGAATCAAATATTCCTGAAGCGCACGGACGTATTAAAAGATTGTATACAGATCCGGTGGATTGTAAGGCACTTTCTGATGTTATTGCCGCAATAAAAGATGCGGAACTTATTATTCTTGGACCGGGCAGCCTTTATACAAGTGTAATTCCGAATTTAATAATCAGAGAAATTGCTGAAGAAATTGCAAAATCCAATGCTAAAAAGATTTATGTATGTAATATAATGACTCAACCCGGAGAAACTGACGGTTACGCTGTTTCAGATCACTTGAAAGCTCTTATTCAGCATGCTGGCAGCAACAGGATTGTTGACGCTGTTCTTGTTAACGATTATCTGCCAGCTAATTTAGCTCAAAAATATCAACTCTCCGGCTCTTATCCGGTGAAAGTTGATGTGGAAAATATTAAAAAACTCGGAATAAGACTTTTCTCTAAAAAGTTAATAGAGGACAGCCGCGAAGGACTTGTAAGACATAGTTCAACCCGCGTTGCAAGAGCTATTTATTATTGGTTTAAAAAAGAGCATAAGCACGACAAAACATTGTTCTTCACCGCTAAAGAAATAGAAAAACAGGATTGTAAAATATAATGGCTAAAAAAATTACAGTGAGAACAATTCAAAAAATCAAAGATAATAATGAAAAGTTTTCAATGTTAACGGCTTACGATTACTCTACCGCAAAATATCTTGATGAGGCGGGAATTGATGTTATTTTAATCGGTGACAGCCTTGCAATGACAGCTCTAGGATATGAAACGACACACGCAATTGGTGTTGATGAAATGAAAATTTTTACCAGAGCAGTTGCAAAAGGGGTAAATCATGCAATGGTAGTAACCGATATGCCGTTTTTAAGCTATCACACAGATATCCCGACAGCAATAAAAAATTGCGGCGAAATGATTAAAATCGGGGCAAATGCTGTCAAAATCGAGGGAGCCTGTGATTATATTTACGAATTAATAGAACGTTTGACCGGCTGCGGAATACCTGTTATGGGGCATGTTGGCTTTACACCGCAATTTCTGAACACAATCGGCGGGTATAATATTCAGGGTAAATCTTTTGAAGCTGCTAAACAAATTTTGGAACAATGTCAAAAATTAGAACAAGCCGGTGTGTTCTCAATCGTACTGGAAATGGTGCCGGAAG
>CALUQJ010000057.1 GCA_944322865.1 Candidatus Gastranaerophilales bacterium | reverse complement strand
TGGAAAGCCGCACGGGGCTTAGATAGGAGCCCCCCCCCCCCCAGAAAAGCCGCTCAGGACAAGGGTTTCAGCCATTTCCCCCATGCCGGCATCACCATTATGCAAACCGACATAACGCGAAGATACAATGTTTTCCGGTGCGTCAGAACGACGCACCCTACTGATTATTCTATACTTCCTCGGTAATTGGTTTTTCATATTCCCATTATACACTACCTTCCCAAATTTTTCAAGTCATGAATTTTGACAAATAAAAAAGCTGACTTATTGTCAGCTTTGCCTATCCTTTAATCTCTTTTTTATCTAATTCCTTGCTTTCCTATGATTTTCCAACGATTAAGCTATAAAATTATAGCTTCCGTACCTGTTTGCGCCGTGGAAAAATGATTGTTTCATCATTTCTACCAACGTTTTTTTGATAACTAATTTATCGTTTAATTTTACATTCTTTATTGCTTCTGATGTTTCTTTGTACGCGTCTGTAACTGTATTAGAAAATAACAGCATCTGTGCCATAATCTTAAACCTCTCTCGTTTCTTATTCTTTATTTTGCTCTTACATCTATATAAAAAATTGCTGTCTAAAAATATTGACTTTTTATATCAAATTTATATGCTTTTTCGTAACATAACTTTACATTACAGCTTGTGTTACGGATTGTAAAAGCCGCAAGCCTCGCTATTATAATACTTTTTGCATTCAGTACAAAAATGATTAAAGATTATATAAAAAAAGCCGTAGACTGTTATATATAAGTGTCACATGCTATAAAAAGGAGAAAAACATGGCAGATTCAATGAATGTATCTAATCAAGGCACGGCTAAAATTGATTTAACCAAATGGAAAAAACTTACGGCACAAGAAATTATTTCAGAAGAAGGCAAGGGTGAAGAAGTACCGGCCGAGATACTTGCCTGGGCACAACAAATGGCAGCATTTTCACGAATACCGGACAGTGTAACTTACGATCGTGTTGACGGCGACACTGGTGTTGAAGCACTTGAAAAATTAGGCTTACCAACAGAAGAACCGGCTCAAATTGAAGAAGAAAATGCAGAAGAGCCTGTAGAAACTGAAACTCCTGATGCTGTTAAGGATACGACTAAACCGGCAGAACTGCAACCGGAAGAGCCTACCGATGAAGAAAATATTTTTGCAACAGAAAATCCGGCAGCAGCCCCTCCGGCTCCTCCAAAAGAAAGTGACACCACAGAAGATGTTGCTTTAACACTCGCTGATCCGGCATTAAACACTGATCCTGAAGAAATCAGAAAAAGACGTCAGAAACGGGGCGAAGTTTAATCCTTTAAAGATTTGACTGCCTGCTCTATATCAGCGGATTTGTAAATATAATTACCGGCAACTAAAGAATTTGCACCGTATTGCGTGCAAATTCTTGCCGTTTCTGCATTAATTCCGCCATCTACCTGAATAATTAAATTCTCCGGGGCTAAAAATTTTATTACTGGAATTTTTTCAGCACAATCCTGCATAAATTGTTGACCGCCAAAACCTGGCTCTACCGTCATTATAAGCAGCAAGTCCAATAGTGGCAAGTATTCCAGAACATCTTCTGGATTGGTTAGTGGTTTAATCGACATGCCCGCTTTTATTCCGAACGATTTGATTAATTCTATAGTTTCTTCCACATTTTCAACCGCTTCATAATGAAAGGTTATAATATCCGCGCCTGCCGCCGCAAAAGCTTTAATATACTCTTCCGGATTTTCAATCATTAAATGCACATCCAGCGGCAGATTTGTAACCTGCTTTATTGATTTTACAACAGGAACACCAATTGTTATATTAGGGACAAAATGTCCGTCCATAACATCAATATGCAGCCAATCTGCACCGGCTTTTTCAACTTTTTTGATATCTCTTTCCAAATTCGCAAAATCTGCCGATAAAATTGACGGCGAAACTATTACTCCTGACATTCCATAACTCCAAGTTTTTTACATGCATTAAAGGCAGCCATTTGTTCTGCATCCTTTTTAGTGCGACCGTGTCCTTCACCGATAACTTTTCCCTGATACCTGACTTCTATATTAAAGATTTTGTTATGTTCGGGTCCTTGAGTACCTATTGTCCTGTATTCAGGTCGTTCTTTTGTCAACCCTTGTGTATATTCTTGTAATGCAGCTTTTGCATTATATTTTTTAGGGCTGTTATTTATTTCTTCAATATACGGTGTGAAAGTTTTTTCTATAAATTTGAAAAGTTCAGGAATTTTGCCGTCAAGATGATATGCGCCAAGAAGTGCCTCAAATGAACAGGCGCGGATTGATTCTAATTTTCTGCAACCTTGTTTTTCTTCGTGTTTTGCCAGAATAATTAGATCGGCTAACCCGAGTTCTGCGCTTATTTTTGCCAGAATATTATCGGAAACCACAATAGAGCGTATTTTAGAGAGTTCACCTTCTGCGTAATCCGGATATTTTTTGTATAATATATCGGAGATTGTGTATTTTAGAACTGCATCACCGAGAAATTCAAGCCGCTCATAGTGCTCATTCTGGGTTAAATTATTTTCCTGCGCATAAGATGGGTGTGTCAGAGCATGTATAAAAAGTTCTGTATTATCTTGTTTTATGCCAAAAATCTCTTCCAGAGTTATATTCATTAGAATAATCCTTGTATAAATTCTGAAACCTGCGTCATTATCGTATTATTAAAAATAAAATAATGGCAAAAATAGTACATAACAGGAATTGTCAGAACAAAACTGTCAGCTCTGTCGAGAAATCCGCCATGTCCCGGAAGAGTATTACCAGAATCTTTAACTCCTGCATCTCGTTTGATAAGGCTTTCACAAAGATCACCGATTTGAGCGAATATTGTACAAAGCAAACCGGCAATGAGTGAAATATACCATTCAAGCCCAATACAGCATCCGACAATTACCGCGCCGATAACAGCGGATATTGCACCGCCAACAGAACCTTCAATTGTTTTATTCGGGCTTATTACAGGTGCGAGTTTATGTCTGCCTAAGTGTGTTCCTGCGTAATAACAACCTATATCAGTCATAAGTATTGCGGTAAACATCATAACAACAAACCCCAGTCCGTCATGAAACTGCGGAGAATGAAGTTCACGCAAAAACAGAAGATGCATAGGGAACCAGCCGCAATAAACAAATCCTAAAATTGTTGTTGCAACATTTGCTATATAAGGCTGGCGCCCCCTAAACAGTACCCACATAAAAGCAAGCATAGAACATACTGTCAGTGCTATTGCTACAAGATGAAATTTTTGGAAATAACTTATTGCCGCAAGCAACACTTCTGAAGCCAGTATAATTTTAAGACTCGGGTAAAAACCTTTGTGCTCAAGTATTTTAACGTATTCTTTTGAGGCAAAAAATACAATAACCAGAACAAGTGTTAAAAGAGCAACACCGCCATAGATTATACATCCCATGGCGATTGTTCCCATAATTAATCCGGTCAGCATTCTTGTCGCATTTTTGTTCAAGCCTGCCATTATACTGTCATAACCTCTTTTTCTTTTTCTGAAACTGTTTCGTCAATAATTTTGGTGTATTTATCAGTTAATTTCTGGATTTTATCCTGATTATCTTTAACTGAATCTTCAGGCATATTTTCTTCTTTTTCTAATTTTTTCAAATCATCAGTCATATCACGGCGGATATTTCTGATTGCAACTTTTGCTTCTTCGCCAAGTTTTTTAACATCTTTTACAATTTCTTTTCTTCTTTCTTCAGTCAAAGGCGGGAATGTAAGACGTATACAGATACCGTCACTGTTAGGTGTAATACCTATTTCTGCTTTGATGATAGCTTTTTCTATTTCTTTGATAATAGATTTATCGTAAGGGTTAATAACAAGAGTTGTACCTTCCTGGACAGAAACCTGTGACATCTGTCTTAATTGTGTTGGTACCCCGTAATAATCAACCATAACTTTATCTAAAATCATAGGATTTGCGCGACCTGAACGTATTGAGCCAAATTCACGTTTTAATTGTGAAATTGCCTTTTCCATTTTTTCTTCACCAAATAAAAATAATTCATCTAAAGCTTCTGACATGTTTTACCTCATTTCAATTTGTCTATAAACTAATATATGTTCCTATTTCTTCGCCATTAAGTATACTACAGATACCGTCTTTGCGTTCAAAATCAAAGACAACAATCGGTATGTTGTTTTGTTTGCAAAGCGCACAAGCCGATGTATCCATGACTTTCAAACCGTTTTTTATGATATCATCATAGCATATTTTATCTAATTTTTTTGCATTCGGATTTGTCTTAGGATCGTCCGTATAAACGCCGTCTACACCATTTTTTGCCATAAGCATTGCTTCGGCGTTAATTTCAGAAGCCCTTAGCGCAGCAGCGGTATCTGTTGTAAAGAAAGGATTGCCTGTTCCTGCCGCAAAAATTACAACTCTGCCTTTTTCAAGGTGTCTTATTGCTCTGTGGCGGATGTAAGGTTCTGCTATCTGATTCATAGCTATTGCGCTTTGCACGCGGCATGGTACTTTCAATTGATTTAGTGCGCTTTGTAAGGCAACGGCATTCATAACTGTTGCAAGCATTCCCACATAATCGCCCGAAACCTGATCCATACCGAGTTTTGCACTGTTTTTCATCCCGCGGAAGATATTTCCTCCGCCGACAACTACTGCAATTTCTGCTCCGGCGTCATGCGCTGTTTTTATTTCTTCTGCTATCATACGAACAGGATTTTGATCAATGCCGAACTGTTGTTCTCCAAGTAATGCTTCTCCGCTTATTTTTAATAAAATCCGTTTGTATTTCAAACTATCTCTTTCCATTGGACACCTCTTTTTGCAATTATAGATAAAAAAAAGCATATTGTAAAGTAGTTAATTAGTCTTTTAAATGTCTTTTGCCTAAAGTGTAAAGTAATGTTACAAAATAAAGAATGCCTGAAACGCCGCAGATATAACATTTTTTCAAAATGATATATATTTTTTCTATAACAAATAGCACTTTTTTAAATCTTTTTGTTTTTATAGAAATATAAGCGAAAAATATTTGTACAAGCAAAGGAGAATATATGGCGCGAGTATTGATTTCTATGCCTGAAGAATTTTTGAACAAAATTGATCAAGTTGCAACCGGCGAAAATCGTTCAAGGAGTGAGTTGATTAGAGAGGCACTACGGACTTACATTAACAAACAGAAAATCAGAGAAACAGGAACTGCTGCACGTAACGCAGACATCTTGGAAGCATTACTGGAATAATGCATTTTGCCGGCGTTGTTGGAAAAAAGGTTTTAGGGAGATAAAAAAGAATAACGGAAAAAATATAGAAGCCCCTTTTAAAAAAGGGGCTTTTTTATGTTTTAAATACCTACACTTAATCCGGCGCAGATATTAATTCCCTGTCCTGTTATAGCTTTTGCGTCATCTGAGATAAGGTATTTGCAAAGTTTTGCAACTTCTTCAGGTTTTACAAAGCGTCTTTGCGGAATGCATTCAAGTATCTCTTCTTTTGAAAACTCACTTTCTTCAATTGATGCATTCCCCAGATCTGTTTCGACCCAGCCCGGATTTATAGTATTCACTGTTATATTGTATTGTGCAAGTTCAAGTGCAAGAGCCTTGGTCAAACCCAAAAGTCCCGCTTTGCTTGCTGAATACAAACACGCATTTGCTTCTCCCATTACGCCTGAAATTGAACCTATATTGATTATGCGCCCCCAGCCTTTTTCTTTCATATATTTGACGGCTTTGCTTATCAGGTAAGTCGGGGAAATAAGGTTGGTCTGATATATTTTTTGTATTTCTTCAACCGTTATTGCTTCTACATCTTTATAAAGATATTCTCCGGCATTGTTTACAAGCACATCAATCTCTTTTTCTTCAATAAATTTGGCAAGATTATTGACATCTTTAGATAGATCGCACACGCAAAAACCTTTTGCATTGCAGGCTATAAGTGCATTTTCATTTCGTCCGGTCACATATAAATTCCCCAGAGTTTGTAATTCTTCTGCAATTGCTTTTCCAATACCTTTTGAGGCTCCTGTTACAAGTATGTTCATTTTTCCGCCTTTATTATTTGATTCACTATGTAGTATGCCATAAAAATTCCTGCACAGCTTGCCACAAACGGAGTGGAGGCAGGGGTGATTTTTGTAAATTCAATTGTTTCACCGTTTTTTGTATTAATTTTTTCTTCACTGCTTATTTTCTCTGTACAAAAAGGTTTTTCGCTGCTTGCAACAACAGTTATGCCTGTTTCTATACCGCGTTTTTTGAGTTGATAAATTATATTTGACACAAAAGGGGCATTTTTATGTTTAATATCTTTTATGTCACAAATATACAATTGCGTTGGATCAATTCTGTTTCCGGCGCCCATTGAGCTTATAACAGGAATATTATCTTTTACACAAGCTTCCAGCAGTGAAATCTTAGAACGCATTGTATCTATTGCATCGGCAATAAAATTTACGCCTTCAAAATCCATTTTTCCGGTATAAAAATCGTCTATGATATTCAAATTGACATCAGGATTTATATCACGTAAACGACTCGCAAAGAGTTCTGTTTTTTGCGTTCCCACAGTAGAGTGCATAGCAACAATCTGCCGGTTAATATTTGATGTTGAAACGCAGTCAAAATCAACAATAGTAAGAGTTCCTATCCCGGCTCTTACAAGCATTTCAGCACAATAACCGCCAACACCGCCAAGCCCGAATACAGCAATATGTTTTTCAGCCAGCAAACGCTGTTTCTCTTTTCCCCAAAAAAGTTCATTGCGGGAAAAAATATCTTCTAAAGAAATATTCACTAATCACCTATTTGATAATTCCGTATCCTAAAAGGAATGTGCAAACCAAAAATACGCCGGCAATAATTGCAGTAAGTTTGTTAAGTCCTTTTTCTGCACTTTTTTGAGAAGCAAATACGTGAGATGCGCCGCCCATGCCTGCTATGCCGTCACCTTTAGGAGAGTGAAGCAGGATTAATATTATCAGTAATATTGCGGAAAGTATTTGTATTGTCCAGATAAATGTTACCATGGTTTATTTTTTCTCCTTGTTTTTAGAAATAAAATGGGCACGCTTAGAATTAAGTGTAATATTTTCGAATGTATAAAGTCTAGCCGGACGCTTTGATGAAGATTTTGTAAATTCATTCAGTTCGATCAATCCGTCAGTAGATAAGGCTTTTTTTCTGAAATTACGTTTGTCGAGCTTTTTGCCCATAATAAGCTCGTATGATTTCTGCATTTCTGTAAGAGTAAATTTCTCATTTAAAAGCTGATAAGCAACCGGACAGATTTCTAATCTTTCGCGTGTTCTTTTCAGCGAATATTCAATAATTTCTTTGTGGTCAAACGCTAAAGGAGGGAGATCAGAAACTTTATGCCAGCCTATTTCCGGAGAGGTATTAATTTTTATATCTTCTGCCCTGACAAGTGCAAAATACGCACAGGTGATAACTCTTGAATTAGGGTGGCGCAGAGGATCACCGAATGTATATAACTGTTCCAGATAAATGTTATCAACATCAGTGCGTTCTTTTAATACCCTGAGTGCTGCCTGATCAAGATTTTCTGATAATCTTACGTATCCGCCGGGTATAGCCCATTTATCTTTAAAAGGCTCATTCAGACGTTTTACAAGTAATACATGTAAAGCGTTATTCTTTAATGTCAGAATAACTACGTCGACTGTAATTTCATGCGTTTTTGTTTCATTAAATATCATAATCTTCTGCCCTGAAACTTATCATATAATAAACAAAACAAAAATACTTTACAAGCCATTAACAATTGTTAACATAAATTTACATAAATCTTAAATAAAGCAATTTGCCCACTATGAATTACTTTATATAAGTACGGGGAAAATTATAAGGGGAAAATATGAGCACGGGACTTAATAAATGTGCATATATTAACAATTATATTGCAGCGAAACTGGAACAGTACAGACAGATCTACAAGGAACCGGAGATAACACCATTCCCGAAGTTTCCTGTATCTCAAACCGTAAGTATAAATAATCTGCCGGTGTGGAATTGGCCGGTATCGCAAACAAAAGTAATAAACAGTATCAGTGACCTTCCTGTTTGGAATTATAAGCCAGAACCGTTAAAAATAACACCATATTCAGTGAGTCAGGAAGTCGGAAGTCAAAAAACAACTTACTCTCCGTCACAACTAACATTTGACGATTGGTCAAGCAGCTGGGCAAAAAATTTACAATCAACAGCGCAACTGCAAACAGTTCCTACATCAGCCCAAATTGCACAGTCTACAAAAACAAAAAAAAATTCAATACCAGCATACACCGGTAAAAAAACAACTAAAACTTTAACAAAAGAATTTGTTGACCGCGTAAAAGATATCGCACAAAAAGTCAACTGCAATTACAAAGACTTGTTAGGAGTTATGAACAGTGAATCAGGTTTAAATCCGACAGCGAAAAATAAACACAGCGGCGCAATAGGACTTCTTCAATTCACTGACATTGCTATAAAAGATTTAAATCAAGCATACGGACTGAATTTAACAAAAGAAAAAATAGCCGGTATGTCTGCAATGGAACAGCTTGATCTTGTTGAAAAATATCTAACACGGAGTAAAAGTTTCAAATTTAATTCAGGCGACAAATTAGACAGTGCGGACTTGTATGCAATAGTATACCGCCCTGCGTTTGCAGGAAAAGATGTTATTGCCACCCAGGGGGATGGACGTACATACAGCCTGAACAAAGGACTTGATCTTAATAAAGACGGAATGATTACACGCGAGGATTTGGCAATGGTTGTCCAGAGAAAACACGTTAATGTAAATATGATAGCGTAAAATCTAACGAAATTTGCTTTGAGGTTTTTGAGTTTTTTTATCACGTGCACGCTGAATCTTTTCAGTTGACATCCATGTTTCACGAAGTTTTTGCAAAGTTAAACCTTTTTCGAGCCATTTTAAGACATATCGTTCAATTGGTCCCATGCTGCCGGATATCTTTTTGCCGGTATCTATGTTAAAAAGAGCTTCTGAAATGCCCATTGAAACGATAATATGCGGAACACTTTCACGTTCCGGTTCCATTGATACCTCAAGTGCATTAAATTCATAACGTTTTACCTTGACTTTTGAACGCGGATCGTTGAGAGTATCCAAAATAAAATCTCGTAATTCAATGGTTAATTCATTCAGCGTTTTTGCCAAAGCATTTTCCTTTCTTAGTTATTTAAACTGTGTATAGGTGCCGGAATTCTTCCGCCGCGGCGTACAAAACCTGTTGAAGATAGAGTATTTACAGGCATAACCGGTGCCTCACCAAGCAGTCCGCCGTAGAAGATTTTATCCCCGACATCTTTGCCAATAACCGGAATAATTCTTACAGCAGTTGTTTTTTTGTTAATCATACCAATTGCCATTTCATCAGCAATAATTCCAGCGATTGTATCTACCGGAGTTTTTCCGGGTATTGCAATCATATCAAGCCCGACTGAACAAACAGACGTCATTGCCTCCAGCTTATCAAAAGTAAGACATCCTTTTGTTGCAGCATCAATCATGCCTGCATCTTCTGAAACAGGAATAAATGCTCCGGATAATCCTCCAACATGTGAACTTGCCATAATTCCGCCTTTTTTAACCGCATCATTCAACATCGCAAGCGCGGCTGTTGTACCGTGAGCACCGGCATGTTCAAGACCCATTGCCTGAAAAATTCCGGCAACGCTATCTCCTTCAGCAGGGGTCGGAGCAAGCGAAAGATCTATTACGCCGAAAGGAATATCAAGGCGTTTGGCAAGTTTGCGACCGACAAGTTCTCCGGTTGTTGTTATTTTGTAAGCAATTTGTTTAATTTTATTTGCAAGCATACTCATATCAGCATCCGGCGGCAAATCTTCTATTGCGGCTCTTACAACACCGGGTCCTGATACTCCGACGTTTAATGCGCACTCCGGTTCGCCATATCCGCAAAAAGCTCCAGCCATAAACGGATTATCTCCTGCTGCATTGCAAAATACAACGAGTTTTGCAGCCCCGATGCAATCTCTGTCTTTTGTGAGTTCTGCTGATTTTTTTATGGTTTCAGCCATTTTTAAGACCGCATCCATATTTATGCCAGCCTTTGACGATGCAAGATTTACTGAAGAACAAAGCCGCTCTGTCTGTGCAAGTGCTTCAGGAATACTATCTATCAACAATTCGTCTCCGCGCGTAAGCCCTTTCTCCACAAGCGCAGAAAAACCACCTACAAAATTTACCCCGACTTCTAATGCAGCCTTATCAAGAGTTTGTGCTATTTTTACATAATCCGGATTTTTGCAGGCTTCTCCAAGAATTGAAACAGGCGTAACTGCAATTCTTTTATTGATAATCGGTATTGAATAATCATTCTCCAAGTCGTTTGCATATTCTACAAGATTTTGCGCATATTTTGTTATTTTATCATAAATTTTTATGCAAACTGTATCACAATCTTCAGAAATACAATCTCTAAGACTTATCGCCATAGTTGTTGTGCGAATATCCAGATTGTGAAGTTTTATCATATTAATTGTTTCTAAAATATTATCCTGATTTATCATACATTAAAATCCCAGCATATTTTTTATATCCCATGTATTGACTTTTAGTTTCAATTCCACACGACGGCTTTTTGCGTAATCTTCTTTTCCGTTTACCATAATCGGCTCTGTGAAACTTTTACCTTCCACAACAAGCTTGTGGCGTAAATCTGCACTGTGTTTTTTGTCAAAATTAGTTTTAAACATGTATTCCGCGACAGAATTAGCACGTTTAAGACTCAATTCCATGTTGCGGACAAACTGTTCATCTTTGGTTGACAATCCGGCAAAAGATTGTGAATCTGTATGCCCTTGTACAACAATATTTGCTATGTTCTGGTCTAATTCCGGTTTTGTAAATATCGTGTTTACATAAATCGGAACTAATTTGTCTAAATATTCCTGTCCGCGTTTTGAAAGAGTCCAGCTGTTAACCTCAAACAACTCAAGGTCAGAAATTTTAATATCACCTGTCATTTTGTCAACTTCAGCATTAATATCGGCTTCTTTAAGCTTGTCAGCCAATTCTTCAACAGCTTCCATTTGCTGTTGTTTTTGATGAACAGAGGTTTGGGTAAAACCTGTCATGGCAAGTACGAACAGCGTCATAAATACGCAGGCCAAACCAAGCATCAAGTCGGACATCGTTACCCAGAAGATATTTTCTTCTTCGCCTTCGCCTCCACCTTTTTTTGCCATCATTGCCATAACTTAAATTCCTCTTTCTCTTAATTAAAATAAATCATCTACATCATCGGATTTACCGGCAGCTTTCGCTGTTTCCTTCATCTGCTTGTTAAGCTGGTTAACACCGTAAATAAGGTTCTCCAGATATGGAACAAGGTTGCTTGCAATACCGGAATTGAGCGCGATTTTGAAATTATCAGGTAAAACACCAATTAAATTTGATACGGCGTTGTTCTGGATTTTTGTTTCTTTTAATAATTCCAGCAAGAATTTTTCTGATGAAATGTTATCAAATAATTTTGCCATTTTGTCCTGACACATCTCCATAGTTTTCTGGCAGAATTTATTATAGAGAATTTTTTCAAAAGACATAAACAGCAAGGAAGATGCAACCGCGAATACGGATACAAGTGCCGCAACCTGCATGGAACTCATCAACTCTGCAACTGAAGAAATTGTTGCCTCTTGAGAAGAGAAGTCGATTTTACCGAATGCAACCGCAATGTTCATAAACGTAAATAACGGACCGAAACCTGTCAGAATTGTCGGTACACTTTGTAAAAATTTAAAGTTGAATTTTGATGTAATCAAACTTTCTGAATTAAAAAAGTATAGCGGATCAACTGTTGTCTGAATATTCTGAACGGTCGAGGAAACCTCTTTATAGGTCAGATCGTTATCTTTTGTTTTTAACGCCACCGATTCCGAGAATACAAGTGTGTTCTTAAACTCGAGCCAACTCGC
>CALUQJ010000056.1 GCA_944322865.1 Candidatus Gastranaerophilales bacterium | reverse complement strand
AACTTAATCCAGAACCACAATGAAAAAGCATGGTCAACTGCACGAGATGTGTTTACAAAACGTCTTGAAGTCGCAACACGCCAGATGAATACAGAAGAAAAGCTTGCAGGTTACGAAAGTACCATGGATTTTGTAAACGAACTTAAAAAGTACATCAAAATCACCCGCATATGCGACAGTGATGAAATAACTAAGTGTTTTGCAAAAGAAGTAATTTGGAGCGATGGTGAAGAACCAATAGACATGTCCACAATCCAAAATGCAGCCTCACTCGGTCAAGAGGACTGGGACACAGATACAGTAGCAGTACAGTTCGCGAATGGCGTAAATGCTATAATAGCATATAACCCGAATGCAACGCAGGATCCGTATAATAATCAGTTTAGCGCAACAAGCAATTCAATGGCAATATTATACGATGTATCCGGTAATAAGAACCCAAATACAAACGGAAAAGATATTGGTAAGATAAACGTAGAACAATTAGCAGGCGTAACAGGGTGCATGATACCTGAGTTAAAAGATACAATGTGCATAACACAGATATTAGGACCACAAAACGGTGGCTATAGCCCAATGACAAAAGCAGAATGTGAAGCACAAAAGGGGGATTTAGGGATAGCATCATGTATTTATGATAACGATTATTGGGCAGGCGCAGTAAAGGCATGTGGAGGAACCCAAAACATGCCAACGGAAGCCCAGCTAGAACAATTAGCGGCATACATATATCCTGATGCCGATGAAATAAAAGGCGGAAACAGCATAACACACGCAAATTGGGATGCGGATCGAGCTTCGCTCTTCTTAGCTCAATCACCTTATTCCGAGTTCTACGTTTGGTCCAGGCATGAGTACAGCCAGTACTACGCGTACGCCCGCACCTTCGGCCCTACCTTCACGCGCTGGATCAACTACTACCGCAGCTACAGCAGCATTCTCGCGGTTTGCCTAGGTGATTAATTTTCCAATTCCTGATTCGCGCGATTTTTCCAGTAAGAGGCTTGGTGCCTCTTACTGGAAGGGAATAAGGAAATAGGGAAATAAGGGAATAAGTTCGTTACAAAAATAGGGCAATGCAAGATTTAAGCGTTGCCTTATTTGGTAACTCCTTAGTGCCCTAGCCCCTTAGTGTCTTTAAAAATACAAAAAAACGGAGGAAAAATTTTCCTCCGTTTTT
This sequence comes from Candidatus Gastranaerophilales bacterium, assembly GCA_944322865.1. Taxonomy (GTDB): domain Bacteria; phylum Cyanobacteriota; class Vampirovibrionia; order Gastranaerophilales; family Gastranaerophilaceae; genus CALUVH01. The sequence goes on along the minus strand of CALUQJ010000056.1, from coordinate 11,081 downwards.
GCTTCTGGTTATATCCGTTCTTACTACACAAGTGCAAGTTGACGTGATTCTACAACTGCCTGTGCTGCTGCAAGTCTTGCTTGAGGGATTCTGAATGGAGAACAAGATACGTAATCCAGACCGATTCTGTGTGCAAATTTGACAGAATCCGGATCGCCGCCATGTTCACCACAAATACCGCCTACAAGCGAAGAATTAACTTTCTTACCTTTTTCCATTGACATTTCTATCAACTGACCTACACCCTTTTGATCTAATGTTTCAAACGGGTTAGACGGCAAGATTTTTTGTTCTACGTATTTATTCAGGAACTTACCTTCTGCATCGTCACGTGAGTAACCGAATGTCATCTGGGTAAGGTCGTTTGTACCGAATGAGAAAAATTCAGCGTATTCTGCGATTTCATCTGATGTTAATGCAGCACGCGGAATTTCAATCATAGTACCGAATTTGTAATCAACTTCAACGCCTTTTTTGATCATAACTTCTCTTGCTACGCGAACAAGAATTTCTTTTGCGACTTTAAGTTCGTTAACGTGACCGATCAACGGAACCATTACCCAAGGTTTAACGTTTAATCCTTCTTTTTTCAAATCACAGCAAGCTTCAAATATTGCTCTAACTTGCATTTCATTGATTTCTGGATAAGTTAAGCCCAGACGGCATCCGCGTAAGCCCATCATTGGGTTTGCTTCGGAAAGACTTTCTACAACATGTAAAAGTTCTTCTTTTTCTGATGCGTCTTTACCTTGTGCTTTAAGAGTTGCAACTTCAGCAATTAAAGATTCTTTATCAGGTAAAAATTCGTGAAGCGGCGGGTCTAAAAGTCTTACAGTCAAAGGTTTGTCGCCTAAAGCCTTGAACATTGCGTAGAAATCTGAATATTGCATAGGCAGTAAGTGTTCCAGAGCTTCTTTTCTTGCTTCCGGTGTGCCTGCAATAATCATTTTTTGTACCCAAGGCAGTCTGTCTGGATCCATGAACATGTGTTCTGTACGGCAAAGACCTACACCTTCTGCACCAAATTTCTTTGCGTTTTCAATATCTTTAGGAGTATCAGCGTTAGCTTCAACTTTCATTTCTTTAATTTCGTCAACCCAGCTGAAGAACTTGTTCCAGTTGTCATCAATTTGAGCTTCAACGAGTTTGACTGCGCCTTCCATAACAAGACCTTTACCACCATCGAGTGAGATTACATCGTTTTTGTGGTAAACAGTACCGTCTGCACCTGTTAAAGTTTCATTGTTAAGGTCAATTTTCAAGTCTTCACAACCTGAAACGCAAGGTTTACCCATACCTTTAGCAACAACTGCTGCGTGAGAAGTTGCGCCGCCTCTGAGGGTCAATACACCTTGAGAAACAGCCATACCGTGAATATCATCCGGACATGTTTCGACACGAACAAGGATAACTTTTTCTCCTGCTGCACCGCGTTCTGCCGCTTCTTCTGTGTCAAATACGATTTTACCTACCGCAGCACCAGGAGATGCGTTTACACCTGAACAAATCTTGTGCGCATCTGCTAACGCTTTTGCATCAAAGCATGGCAGTAAAATCTGGTTAACTGTATATGGATCAACAAGTTGAATTGCACGTTCTTTTGTAATAATACCTTCTTCGTGCATGTCAACAGCGATTTTTACAGCAGCTGCGGCAGTTCTCTTACCGTTACGTGTCTGCAAAATCCACAATTTACCTTTTTCAATTGTAAATTCCATATCTTGAACGTCTTTGTAACCGAGTTCAAGTTTTTTAGCGATATCAACGTACTGTCTGTATAAATCAGGCATTTCGTTTTCAAGTTCCGCAATAGGTTTTGGTGTTCTGATACCGGCAACAACGTCTTCACCTTGAGCGTTAGTCAAGTATTCACCGTAGAATTTATTTTCACCGGTTGCAGGGTTACGGGTGAATGAAACACCTGTTGCACAATCATCACCCATGTTACCGAATACCATTGTTTGAACGTTAACAGCAGTACCGTAACTGTGATCGATCTTGTTCATGTTTCTGTAAGCAACTGCACGCGGAATATTCCAAGATCTGAATACAGCTTCAATTGCTTCTTCTAACTGAACATAAGGATCTTGCGGAAATTCTTTGCCTGTAACTTCTTTAATAACATTTTTGTAAACAGGAATTAAAGATTTCCAGCCTTCTGCTGAAATTTCAGTATCTTCTTTAACGCCTTCGCGTTCTTTGAGTTTTTCAACTTCTGATTCAAAGTATTTTTGTCTGTCCATTTCCCAGGCAACAGAACCGAACATTGTCAGGAAACGACGATAGCTGTCATAGCAGAATCTAGGGTTATTAGTAAGTCTTACCATAGCTTCTACAGTATCATCGTTCAAACCTAAGTTCAAAATAGTTTCCATCATACCAGGCATGGAAAGTCTTGCGCCTGAACGAACTGAAACAAGTAACGGGTTTTGAGTATCACCGAATTTTTTACCTGCTTGTTGTTCAACATCTTTCAAAGCAGCCTTAACTTCATCCATAAGACCATCAGGCATTCTGTTGCCATGATTGATGTAATCCATACAAGTTTCAGTTGTAATGGTTAACCCCGGAGGCACAGGTAGACCTAAATTAGTCATCTCTGCCAAATTTGCACCTTTTCCGCCAAGAAGATTGCGCATATTTGCGTTTCCTTCTCTGAAAAGCCAAACACGTTTTTCTGTCATAGTGTTATTTCTCCTTCTTTGTTAAATAATAATAAAATAAAACACTGCTACCCAAAATATAGCATAAAAATAAAAAAACTGAAACAGGATTTTGCAGGGATAATTAATTAATTCAAATACGTTTTTTAGGAAACAAGCTAGCTCTCTTATTTTTTGAATCTGTCAAGCAGATTGGCATGTTTATGCTCTTCTGATTGTCCTTTTACGTTTTCTTTTTTATCAATTCCTGCTTTATGTGTATCGTAGGTGTTTTGTGTTTCTTTACTTACCTGTACAGGTTTATCGTTTCTGCTCATCCAAACCTTAGTTTTATCTGCAAGCGGGGTTGCAATAAACGGTACCAGCATTCTTTTTGCGACAACTGAGGCTGCAAATAGTGATGTTACGTTCTCAAATGCGGCTTTTACATCTTTTCTCGCCTGATTTAATACTGGATGGAAATCTGACCCTTTCATATCTTTCAACAAGTCATTGTTCTTTAACATTGCCTGATATCCCTTTGATGCGGCTCTGTCAAAGTGTTTACCGAATAATGCGTTAAACATTTTTTCCTGAACTTTTTTGTTTGAAATTGTAAAGAACATACCCAATTGCAGTAATATCATCAAACCGCCGTTTGCAAGGTCTAAAGCCGCAACGAATTTACGTTTATCATCAGGAATTTCCTTGTTATTTAAACTCTGTGTTACATACATATAACATCCTACGCCGTCTTTTAATACAATAGATGTAACCCCGAGTCCTGTAATAAATTTTGTGTTATCTGCTATATAATTGTCATTTACAATATCCATCGGTCTGTATTTGCCGATTTTAACATTTGCAAGTGCACGGTATGGTTTTTCACACAGATTATTAAACTTTTTGATGTAAGGTTTTGTTGCTTTTGCTATAGATGAAATTTTCATGATTTCACCTCTGCTTTCTTCTGAAATTCAGCCGGATTATTTGCCTGCAAAATTAGATTTGTTGTGTCTTTTTGGTGTTTGCCGTTTGAAAGATTAGGGAACACGGCAGCCATAAATTTAGGATATACCCAGTTCAACAACGGGCAGGAAATAAACAATGTTGCCAGAGAAACAAATATACCGCCGACCTGTTTGTAGCCATTTATACAGCTTTTTGTTTGTTTCTTTAACTGCATAGCAACCTGTTCTGCAAATTTTACCGGTTTTTCCTGTAATCGTTTATTTTTCAGGTGTTCTGCGGTGAACATATCTTCTATTTCGTGAACAGTTTTATCTTCTAATATTGCCTGTTTGACTTTTTCAAAGAATTTGAGTTCTTTGTCAATCTCTGTCACACGACCGTCTATACTACGGTTTACTCGTTCTATAACCTGTTCTCTGCTTGTCATCGCACTGTAATCGTGAACATAGGATTTTGCACGATTAACCTTATCACGCATACTGTTTATTGTTTTATTATCGTTTGATTTATTGCCGAGTTTAAATATTTCCTGCGTGAATAAAATTAATTCTTTATCCTCTTTGTTTGATTTCATCTTTCCTATTTTGCTGGCAAGCGATTTTTTAACTTTTTCGATATCACCTGATGCAAATATTTCCAATAGCGAATCTAAATGCGCATTTGCTTTATCAGCATGAGTTCTGTAATATTCACTTCTTCTTATTCTAAATTGACGTTTGGTTTCGTCACTTTTCTTTTTCTCTGCTGTTTCTTCTTTGATTAAATTCGTAATTGTTTTGATAAGTGTTTCTTTATACCGTTTAGGGTTCATTTCAACTTTATTAGGTTTACCGTCCTCAATGAACATTACTGTATTTTTGGTTTTCAGATCCTTAATCACTTCTTCAAATTGTGCGTTTTTCATCTGTTCGGCTCGTTCTGCAATCTGAGCGGGCGTAAAATCAGGGTGTTGGCGTTTTACAAGTTTTTTTAGATATTTTTCATCCATAAACGGAGTCATGTTGTAATCCTGACCGAGTTTTCCTTGATGAGCCATACTGCTGACTTTCTGATTAAAAGGAATAGTTGCGCCGACCTGGGTCAAAATAGCCAGAAGTGCTGATACTGGTTGACGCCATGCTGAATATGTTCTTGTATCCTCATCGGTTTTTGATAACGGGTTATATTTGATAAATATCGGCGCGATTAAACCGGTTCCGACTGAGTTAATGACAATGTTTTGGACCTCACCTGTCCATTCTTTTGCTTTCATCATCAATTTAACGGAACGCGGCATGTAGTGCATTAATTCTTTATAAATATCTGTAGAATTGTAATGACCCGTGAAGCTTGCTGCTTGAGCGCCGGGTTTTGCAAATTGTACCGGTGACTGATTCATCGGGATTTGTTGAAGATTAAAATTTGCTTTTTCTACTTTCATGACTACACTTCCAAAAAATATAACCTTCTACTTATATATACTCTCCTGAATATTTAAAATTGCTAGTTTAACTTTGATTGTTAAGTTTTGTGAATTTTGCAGCACTCCATTCACCTTTCTTTGCTTTTAAGCCTGTTTTACACTCTTTTACAAGGGTGTCATAAGTCTGGTTTTTGAGATACGAAAAAACCATGAAAAATATCGGCGTCTGCGTATAATAAGATTCATTTGCGGATATTTTTCTTATAACTTCGTCATTAAAGAAACTTACACTATCCAAACTCAACACAAGAACACTTTGTCCGGGGTGTAAATTTAATGTATTGAGTAATTTATTTTCAAAATATTTGTTTTCCGGACTCAAAAAAGTCTGTCTTAAAGCGTTTTTGTCATTATAGACCTTGGCATAAGAAGTTTCCGGATTTATAAATTCCGAAAAATTTCCTTTGTTCATTGTTATAACTTTTAAGTCTGAGAAATCAAAATATTTTTCAAATCTGCTCTGATCATAATATTGTAATATTACTATATCGCCTTTTTTAAGTTCAGCATTTTTTATTAAATCCGCCGCAAGTTTATGCCCTTCTTTTCTAAACATTCTGTTTGCAGAAAGCGGGCTTACAAGCAGGAAAAACACGCTTAGCAAACAAAATATTGATACAAGAGTATTTTTTAACGCTTTATTTTGCATTGCTGAAACACCGGAGCATGCCAGATAAATCAATATTGGATAGACTTCTATTGAATATTTTGTCACGAAAACAAGTTTGCCGGATAATGCTGCTATTACAAGTACAGCAACTGTTGCAAGCACAATATATAGAAGTTCGCGATTTTCTTTTTCTTTGAGTGAATATCCCAAAAATATCATTGAAATAACTGACGGTATCATCGCGAATATAATAAATCCTGATTTAAAATTATAGAAGAAATTTGGCGGTGCTCCGGTTAGATTTGTTAATACAGGAGAAAAGTAATCTGTAATCAAAAATCCTAAAGCGGATGGTGAAAATACTCCCCACCATTGCGAAAAAGTTTTTCTGAATAGTATTCCTAAAATCTGTGGAATGAGAAGAAGGATTAGTACCGCAATGACGCCCCACAATTTTAGAATAGTGTTTTTATGCTCCTTATATAGTCTGAAACTCAGATACACCATATTAAAAAATACAAAAACAAAGCCTATTGTGTGAGTCAATAGGACAAAAAACGAAGATATTATAAGCAGTATAAAATTCTTTTTGTCAGCCTGTTTGATAAGCCTTAGAGTAAAAAGCAACATCAGAGCGGAAAAAAGAAATAATACTGAATATAATCTGACTTCCTGAGAATAATATATAAGAAATGAACTTATTGCTGTGAAACCTGCACAGAGCATGCCTGTACGTTTATCTTTTTCAAGTCCAATAAAGTACATAACAATAATTGATAAAAATCCCGCAAAAACAGAACTCAATCTTAAGACTAAATCACTGTCACCAAACATAAACATAAAAGTCTTTAGATACAGGTAATAAAAAGGCATATGACACTGGGATTTAATACCTTCAACAAAGCCGTCAAACAGTGGTTTTGCAGCTATCATATAACTAACGTATTCATCATTCCAGAGTCCTTCCGGCTTATTAACTGCGATAAGCCTTAATAAAACACCTGCAATTACTATTAAAATTAGTCCGATTCTTTTCATAGTTAACAATTTGATAAAACTCCATTTTAATTATATAATAAAAAAAATTAAATGGGTGATAGTTATGAAATTAGTTATACAAATACCTTGTTACAATGAAGAAAAATCCTTGCCGGTTGTATTAAAATCACTGCCGAAGCATATTGATGGAATTGATGAAATAGAAGTTGTTGTAATAGATGACGGCTCATCAGATAACACTGTAGAGGCGGCTAAACAATTAGGTGTAAAGCATTTTGCCGTATTATCTCCTAATCGCGGGTTAGCCAAAGCTTTTATTGCAGGATTGGAAAAATCTCTTGAAATAGGTGCGGATATTATTGTTAACACTGACGCAGACAATCAATATGATTCAGCGGATATAGAAAAATTAATTCAACCTATATTAAAACATGAAGCAGACATTGTGATCGGAACACGCCCGGTAGAAAAGATAAAACATTTTTCTTTTCTGAAAAAAGTTTTGCAAAAATTCGGATCTGCTGTAATGCGTTTTATCTCCTCAACATCTGTTAAAGATGCTCCGAGCGGTTTCAGAGCGTTTTCAAGAAATGCCGCCTTGCAGTTAAACGTATTCGATAATTACACTTATACTCTTGAAACAATTATTCAGGCAAGAGCAAAAGGGCTGCAATTGGTTTCCGTTCCGGTACATGTTAATCCGGAATTAAGAAAATCAAGACTTGTCAGAAGTATCTTTGATTATATAAGGCGTTCTGTATTTACCATGCTCAGAATGTTTATTGTCTACAGACCTTTCAGATTTTTTATAACACTATCCGCGATAAGTTTATTTTTCGGACTTTGTATCGGCGGCAGGTTTTTATGGTTTTTCTTTTCAGGACAGGGAAACGGTCATATTCAATCGTTGATTCTTGCATCAATATTACTTCTGACCGGTGTTCAAATCGGGCTTATCGCTGTTCTTGCAGAACTTATCTCAATCAATAGGCGCCTTATGGAGGATGTTCAAAAGCGTCTTAAACTTCTGGACTTGAAAAATAATCAGGACGTTGTAAAATAATTGCAAAACATGAGGTTATATTTTAATGAAAATTTCTAATATAAAAAGCGCGATCAAAGATTTTTTTAAATCTTCTCAGGTAAAAAAGGTTTCAGCATTTGTATTTTTTACATTGTTAATTACCTCAATCGTCGCATCACAAAATTACTTTTTTCAAGACATTATTGAAAACGGAATAAGCAAGCGTGATATTATTGCGCAAAAAACACTTTCCGTTGAAGATGTCAAAAAAACAGAACAACACAGAAAAGATGTTATGCAAAAAGTAGATCCTGTTCTTGTTCCGGCAGAGGACGGATTTATTGAAAATAATCTACAGACGCTTAGAAATTCCATAGTGCAAATACGCAAAAAAGATGTACCGGACAGCGTCAAAAAAGAAGAATTAGGAATATTATTTGACATCACAGATACCTATCGAAAAGACTTTGTAATAAATGTTTTACTCCGTGCAGATGACAACAATTTAACCGAAATATTTGAAAAAGCATCTTTAACGCTTACCAATATTTTGAATAAGGGTATTACAGAAAAAGATTATGAAAACGGCGCAATTGATAAAATTATCATAAATAATATTGTATCAAATGTTTCACGTCGTCAGGTTTCTGTTATACGTGCGCTTTTGGAACAGGTAATAGTTCCTAATCTTGTGGAAGATGATCTTGCCACCGAAAACGCACGCCGTAATGCCATGAACTCTGTTAAACCTTATATAATAACCTTTCAAAAAGGTGACAAGATAGTGTTTGAAGGCGAGCCGGTAACACGCCTGAAACGTGATGCCTTAAGAAAAGCCGGTTATAATGTTTATGAACTTAACTGGCAGGGGCTTGCGGCTATGTATGTTCTTGTATTTATCGCAACAGCACTGTTCCTTCTGTATATGAAACATTTTGAAAAGCAGTTTCTTGAAGAAAGTTATCTGAGTATATCAGGAGTACTTGCAATAATAATGGCTTTGATATCAACTTTAATGCCTGTCGGATTTGCTCCTTACATACTGCCATTTCCGGCATTTATCTTTATCCTTGCCATATTTACAAATTCAAGAGTCGCATTTGTTGCCTCAACTCTGTTGCTGGCGGTTTTGAGTATAGGACATCAATATAATATCCAGTTTTTATGCGCGTTTATATTCCTGAATCTTGTTTCAACAATTGCAATTTCAAGAATAAGATTTTCAAAACGTATTGACCTGATAAAAACAGGATTTGAAATATCTTTAGCTGGAGTTATTGTCGTATTCAGCATATACCTGCTTGAAAAATGTCTTATTGATGTAAGTAATATGCTTATTCTCACAAATGTCGGATTAATGCTTATAAACGGTGTATTAAGCGCAATTATTGCCCTTGGCACTCTGCCGTTGTTTGAAAGTGCATCAAAAATCATAACACCTTACGGTTTGGCAGAACTTGCCGACCATAACCAGCCGCTTTTGAAACGTTTGCAGTTTGAAGCGCCGGGAACTTACCATCACAGTCTTATGGTATCTAACTTGTGCGAGGCAGCAGCTGAAGCAATAGGAGCAAATCCTATACTTGCCAGAGTAGGTGCGTTTTACCACGATATAGGTAAATTAAAACGACCTTTGTTTTTCGTGGAAAACCAATCTTATTTCGGTATAGAAAACCCTCATACAAAATTAAACCCGAGATTGAGTAAAATGGTTATTACCGCTCACCCGAAAGATGGGGTTGAAATAGCAAAAGAATACGGACTTCCGCCGATTATTTACAGTTTTATTTTGCAACACCACGGAGAAGGATTGGCAAGCTATTTTTATAACCAGGCGGTTAAAGAAGAGGGGATTGAAAACGTAAAAGAAGAACAATTCCGCTATACAGGACCTAAACCAAATACTAAAGAAACAGCGATTTTGATGATTGCTGATGCCGTCGAATCCGCTGTGCGCTCTTTAAAAAATCCGACACCGGAAGAAATTGAAGCCATTATAAATAAAATTATTGTGGAAAGATTAAATGACACCCAGCTTGCGGACAGCCCGCTGACCTTGCGTGATATCAAAACAATTGCCGCAACTTTCTCAAGAATTTTACGCGGCATGCAGCACAACAGAATTAAATATCAGGAAAATATAGTCGAAGAATTTAATAAAAATAAAATAAATATGGGTAAAGTTCTTGATGAAGATTTGGAGAACAAAATCAAGGAACTTGAAGGTAAACCGGTAGAACACAAAGAAAATGACAACGAAAACAATGACCCAAAATAAGATAAAATTAAATATTTTTAGCGAAAATATCTACGAAAACCTGCAAATAGATGAACGAAAATTCATTAATAAAGCAAAAAAAATTCTAAGATATTATATGTCTAAACCTGATGTTTATTCATCAAGCTGCCTTAACGGGTTGGAATTTGACACTATTTCATTTGATTTTCTTTATTGCGACAGTAAAAAGACCCACGAAATAAATAAGGAATACAGGGAGAAAGATTATCCGGCGGACATCATTACATTTGCGATATTTGCTGACAGTGAGGAAAAGATTATTTTTGACGGTGAGATAAACCTTGGAGAAGTCATAATTGCACTAGATAAAGTAATTGAAGAAGCAGAAAAAAAGCAGTGTTCGGAGGAAGAAGAACTATCGTTTTTGATAAGCCACGGGATTTTGCATTTGTTAGGATTTGACCACCAGACAATGGAAGATTATAATTTTGTTGTCGGGCTTCAAAAGGAAGCGCTGAAGGCAATAAAATAAAGGGATAAAATGAGCAGATTTAAACAACAGGGATTTAGGAATACATTTAAGAATGCGCGCAAGGGATTAAGACTTGCCTTGCGTTCGGAAGTGAACATAAGAGTACATTTTTGTGTAGGGATACTTGTCTTGCTGGCAGGCGCATATTTTGAATTTAGTGCGGAAAAGTTATGTATTTTGTTGTTGACAATAGGAATGGTCATAACAGCAGAGATGTTAAATTCTGCGATAGAATTTTCGCTTGATGCGGTGTTTCATAATCGTTTTTCACGACTTGTTGGTATGGCAAAAGATATTTCAGCAGGGGCAGTGATGTTTATCACCGCAATAGCAATAACTATTGGCTTGTTGCTTTTTGTACCGGAAATAATTTAAAATGCATTACAGACTTAAATGTCGGCTAATAACGGTCAGCGTTGCGCCGTCATCCCGCAACAGCACACGAAGTGTGCTCTTATACATTGGAACGGTATTTGAGTTGCCGCCTTTTGCACAAACTTAAAATCCGTTACAGACTTAAAAGCCGGCTAATAACGGTCATCGTAGCGCCGTCATCCCGCAACAGCACACGAAGTGTGCTCTTATACATTGGAACGATATT
>CALUQJ010000055.1 GCA_944322865.1 Candidatus Gastranaerophilales bacterium | reverse complement strand
CCTTCTTTATAACCGCTAAGCGCTGATTCTGATTTTAATTTAATCTCGCCTTTTATAAATTTCTCTAAGTTTTCTTGAGTATATTCTTCACCTGTTAATTCTTTAAATGTTTTTTCTCTTGTTTGTTCATTAGTATTAAACTGAGCCAGAAGTTTTACTTCCTGTTCTTGTTGTTCTCTTACCTTATCTGAACTGTCACCTATACCGGTGAGATTTTTAAATCCACTCCAAGCTTTTCCGATAAATCCGTTTTCGTCTTCTGCTTCTTTTAGATTTGTTGTAACTGTGTTAATTCTTGTTTCTAATACTTTGTTAAGATTGTGAGTTTTTCCGTCTGATGTTTTTACTTGAACATCTGAATTTTCTACTTGGTTAAAGTAGCTTTCTTTTATTTCAGTGCCGTCTGCGGCATAATATTTTGTTTTGCCGGCTTGAGTTACTGAATAACGACCGGAATTTTTAACATCTATTATACCTTCTTTTTGTTGGAAGTATGATTCTTTTAATTCTGTGCCATCGGCTGCGTAGTATTTTGTTTTGCCGTCTTTTATTTGAATGCGGCGACCTGAGACGAGGGTTATATTTTTTTCTTTGTGTTCTTCATTTGTTTCTATTGTAGTGCCTTTGGATGTGGTTTTGCCGGTGCCGGAGATTAATTGGGTCAATTCTGCGTTTGATAACGCAGTTAATTCTGCTCGTTTGGCGTCTGCTTCTGCACCGCTTAATCCCAGGCTTTTTAGGTAATTGCTTATATTTATTTCACTCATAGACACTCCACTACTATTTCTTTTTAGTCTTATCGGTTACTTGAGGCTAAATCTTTAAAATGTTTACCGATTTGTTAAACATTGTTAAAAACTAAGAGTTTTGTGTAATAGTAGCGGCTATATATTTTAGCTGTTCAATAATTTTTTCTGTAGCGTCAAATTTGGCAAGCGAAAGCGCATTTTGTTGTATCCTAAAAAGTTTATCCGGTGAATTAATCAGCTCTTCAAGACGCTCTGATAATATTTTTTCATTAATTTCATTGTCATCAATATACAAAGCAGCATCTTTTGCGACCATAAATTTAGCATTTTTACGCTGATGATCAGCGGCAGCATGCGGATATGGAACAAGAACAGCAGCAATTCCGGCAGCTTCTATCTCAGAAAGACTTAGGGAGCCTGAGCGGGAAACAGCAATATCACTTGCTTTAAGTACGGTTACCATATCATCAAAATAAGGTTTTACAATAATATTTTTATCTTTTTCATATTCAGGATAAATTTTTATCAATTGTTCTATAACGCGTTCAAAATTCTTTTTTCCGGTCTGAAGAATCACTTGGACTCCTGCATCAGAAAGTCGTTTCAGTAATCCAACAACCGCATTATTGATACTCCGTGCACCTTGTGAGCCGCCCATTATACATAGAGTTAACTTATTTTTTATACCAAGAGCTGCTCGTGCCTCTGATTTGGTAAGTGTTCTAAATTCTTCACGTATAGGGTTTCCGTTGATTATACAGTTTTTGTTATGGATAAAGTTTTTAGCACATTCAAATGCTAACGAAACAGTTTTGGCATATCTTGCAAGCGTTCTTGTTACAAGCCCCGGCTGTGCATCGCAATCATGCATCATATAAGGTGTTCTACCTAAGGTTACGCAGGCCATTAAAACCGGAGCGGAAACATATCCGCCTGTGCCGAATGCTACATCAGGCTTGTATTTGATAATATAATAACAACATTTTATCCAAGCTATTAATAGCTGAAAAGCCCATTTGATAAGTGCAAAATTTAATTTCCGTGGCATGCCGTGGATGTTTATCCCGAGGAATTTAACAGGCTTTTGGCTTATAATACTGTATTCAAGATTATTAGGATTACCGATATAATAAATATTTTTAGTATCACTATCCTGTAACAACTTATCAAGTACTGCAACTGCCGGATAAATATGTCCGCCTGTTCCGCCTCCGGTTATAAAATATGTAATCTTTTTATCAGACACCGTTACTATTCCTTATTTTCATAATACGTTTTTTAGATATATTCAACAAAATACCTATCATTATCATAGAAACAATAAGAGAAGATCCGCCATAACTGATAAACGGCAGCGGCACACCGGTTGTCGGCAAGAAAGAACTTGCGACACTCATATTCAAAAATGCCTGAAATCCGATAGAAAAAGTTAAACCAACCGCAAGAATTTTACCATACATGTCGGGACATCTTGCTGCTATCAAAAATCCTCTGTGTATCAAAGTGAAAAATAATCCGATAACAAGCAGGCACCCTAAAAATCCTAATTCTTCCGCTATTATTGCAAATATAAAGTCAGTATGACATTCCGGAAGATAAGAGAGTTTTTGAATAGAACCGCCATAACCAACCCCGCTAAATCCACCAGATGCAAATGCAATTAATGACTGTATAATATTATATCCTGCACCAAGAGGGTCAATTTCCGGATTCGTCCAGGTTTTTAAACGCTGCAACTGATATGGTTTAATAATTGTTGTTGCTGCAATAATTATAGCTGTAATTCCTGCTCCAACACAGCTTAAAAACAGTTTCATAGACCCGCCGGCGCACAAAAACATTACAACTGACGTTGCAAGAAGCAAGATAACCATACTTAAATTCGGCTGGATAAAAATTAAACCTAAAATAACAATAATCGGAATAAATGCCCAAACCCACTTTTCCTGATCAAGCAGATTTGCATCTTTACGAAACGTATGAGCAAGCAGTAATACAACAGCGGGTTTGGCAAACTCTGACGGCTGTAATTGAAATCCGGCTATATTAATCCACCTTTTTGCCCCATTTACCATAACCCCGAGAGGTGTAAAATCAACAAGCACAAGGGAAAGGATTATCCCTATCATAATCACAACATTCCAGTCCGCAAGTTTTTTGTAATCATAATTAGAAAAGAATTTCAGTGCGAAAAATCCAACAACAAAACATATAACCTGTTTTATCAAAAATTGAGCCGGATTACCGCCTTCATCAAGACATTTTGGGGCTGTTGCTGAAAAAATCGCCATAAATCCTAATACAATCAAAAAAGCAACAACTATCATAAGCGTCTGATCAGGTGATGATATTATTACACTCTGCACAGGACGGTCATCATATTTAGGTATTCTTTCTCTGCTGCTAATTGATCTTTGATAAGACATATTCTTTGAAAACCTTTCCTCTTTCTTCATATCCGGAGAACATATCAAAACTTGCACATGCCGGTGACAAAAGTACTACATCTGGCTCTAATTCGATTGATTTATCAACCGCCTGTTCAAAAGTTTCTACTCTTATTATGTTATCAAAACCGTTTTGTTTCAAATTCTTTTCAAATCTTTCTGCCGCTTCTCCTAAGAGAATAACTGTTTTAATATGTTTTTTTACAGCATCACAAAATTCTGTTAAATCCGTATTTTTATCCCGCCCGCCTGCGAGTAGTACAACATCACAGTTATTAAATGAACGTATAGCAACAAGTGATGCCTCCGGATTAGTAGCTTTTGAATCGTTATAAAAAACGGTCTTGTCTTTTTGCGCAAACTTTTCCAATCGGTGTTCAGGAACTTTAAAAGTCATTATTGCCTGTTTTATAACTTCATTAGAAACACCGGCAAGTTTTGCACAAATGACAGCACACATAACATTCTGATAATTATGCTGTCCGATAAGCGGGCAATCTTTAAGGTCGATAATTTTTTCTTCTACATTATTTTGTTTAAAATAAATAGCGTCTTCTTTTATATAAGAACAATTTTCTCCTATATTGCCGTCAAAAAGGAATACTTTCCCGTCACAATGTTTTGAAAATTCAAAGAGTTTTTCATCTTTTGCGTTCAAAACCGAATACTCAGGTGCCTGCGGCTTTTTGAAAATTTTTGCCTTGGCTTTAAAGTAGTTTTCAAGCCCCTCATGCCAGTCTATGTGATCAGGTGTAAAATTAGTAAAAACAGAGATTTTCGGCGTAAATTCTTTTGTGTATTCAAGCTGAAAAGAACTGCATTCACAAACAAAATAATCCAATTTTTCATTAAGCATATCACAAGGCGGAAGTCCATAATTTCCGCATGGCACAGCTTTATAAATTTCTGAGAGAATATGCGCCGTAAGTGCAGTTGTGGTTGTTTTTCCGTTAGTACCAGTAATCACTATAAAAGGAGTATCTGTTAATTTATAAGCAAGTTCAATTTCTGAAATAACAGGGATGTTTTTGTTTTTAAGTCTTTGCATAATCTCGCTGTGCGGCGGAATACCCGGACTTGTGACCGCAAAATCAGTTCCATTAATAAATTCTTCACTGTGATGACCTGTTTCGATTTTTATACCAAGGTTGTTTAAGTCAGAAATTTGTAATTTATATTCTTCTTTTGCTTCTTTTCCCTCTGTTATAAAAACCTCAGCCCCGCGTTTAACAAGACATTTTGCGGCAGCAATACCGCTTTTTGACAAACCTAATACAAGAATTTTTTTATTTTTTACTTCCATATTAATTTACTCCGGCAAGTGTAGACAAACAACTAACAACCGCAAGGAGAGCAAGCAAGGCTGAAAGCAGACCGAATGTCAAAACAATCTTCTTTTCACTCCAGCCCCCGAGTTCAAAATGATGATGTATCGGTGACATTCTGAACACTCTTTTACCTGTCAGTTTATAACTTGTAACCTGAATTATTACAGATAAAGTTTCCATTACAAAGATAAAACCTATTGCAATTAAAAGAAATTCAAATTTAGCCATAACAGCAATAGTACCCAGCAAACCGCCTATTGCAAGCGAACCGGTATCCCCCATAAAAACCTGGGCTTTCGGTTTATTATATCTTAAAAAGCCTAATAATGCTCCGGCAACAGTTGCAGAGATTATAGCTTGTTCTGTCGCACCTTTCAAAAGCGATACAAATGAGCAGGCAATAAATGCAAATAACCCTGTAAATGCCGCTAATCCGTCTAACCCGTCAGTTAAATTGTAAGCATTAGAAGAACCCGTAATTACAAAAACCGCAAATATAGGATAGAACAAACCCAGATTTATTGAAAAATTACCGATATCAACAACAGTTGCACTATCTGATGTCATCATTAGATATAAGGTAGGCAAAAGTGCTATTGCGATTTGTCTTAAAAGTTTTCCGCGCGGGGATAAACCATCATTATCTTTTCCTTTTATTTTCAAATAATCATCCTGAAATCCTGCAAATGCATAAAATAGAAATGTTATTAGTACAATAAAAGCTTCTGTTGTTAAATGCTGCGCCAATAAAAGAGTAATAATTGAAGAAATAATAACCGCAAGGATTATAAATACTCCGCCTGTAGTTGGAGTTCCTTCTTTTTTAGCGTGAGATTCAGGAGCACAATCTTTTATATACTGTCCTATCATTTTTTTCTTTAAAAAATCTATATACGGGACACCAAAAAGCAGGCATAATATCAAGCCCAGCAAAAATGCCACTGTTATCATTATCATAATTATCTTTCTCCCTCTTTTACGGATTGGATTATTTCTTCAAACTTCATAGTTCTTGAAGCCTTTAAGAATATTGTAGTACCGACATCAAGATTATCAAGAATGTAACGAGATGTTGCAAGATTATCATCGAAACACTTCACATCAAATCCGAATTTTGCAAGTTCTTCGCCGGTATATTTTGCAAGATTACCTACGGTTATAAATTTTACATGTTTGTTTTTTTCACGGTTCCCCAGATAATCGCCTACTTCTTTATGAAATTCTATTTCTTTATCTCCCAGTTCTCCCATATTGCCTATAACTACTACTGGATTGTTGTATAGTTCCATAAATGTAGACACTGAAGCTTTCATAGAATCAGGGTTCGCATTATAACTGTCGTTAATGAATTTCAATCCTTTAATTTCTTCAACTTCCCAGCGTTTTTCTATAGGGTGATAATTGTAGAGTCCGTGCTTAATTTCCTGATAATTAAGACCGAGTTTTAGTGCAAGCTCTATTGCCGCAAGAGAATTTTCTACATTATAATCGCCTTCAACCTGCAACACGTACTCATTTCCTTTATATAAGAATTTTGTATAAGCAGGTTTATGAACAAGGATTTTGACATCACGCATAGAGTAGTATATTTTTTCACCGCTAAAGTTTACGAATTTTTTTATTCTTTCGCAATCATTAGCTATAAATGTACCGGCGGATTTGAGGTATGAAGTTATTTCGCATTTTGCTTTTGCTATGTTATCAAGAGAACCCAGACGTCCTATGTGCGCAGATCCGACATTTACAATTATTGCGTAATCAGGCTGGGTATATTTTGAAAGCAGTTCAATTTCGCCACAACCGCGCATCCCCATTTCTATAATAAGGATTTGAGTATCTTCCGGCATGGAAAGTACTGTTTGGCAGAATCCTATTTCGTTATTATGATTTAAAAATGTTTTATGAGTTTTAAATTTTTCACTTAAAACAGAATAAAGAATTTCTTTGGTAGTGGTTTTGCCTGAACTGCCTGTAATAGCAATGGTTATCGGATTGAATTTGTTTCTGATATAATTTGCCAGTGCCATATAGGTATAGAGAGTATTTTCTGTTTTAAGAACAATTTCAGCATCTGCTGGAAATTCATCACCCGTAATAAAACAGCCAGAAGCGCCTTGTTGTATGGCTTTGTCGCAAAATTTTTCTCCGTCAAATTTAGCACCTTTAAGAGGGAGGTAAATCTCGCCTTTTTTTATTGTTCTTGTATCGGTTGAAATAGTGTATTGGTCTGATTTAAGCGTATTTTTAATTATTTTTGCGCCGGTTGCTTTTGTTATCTCTTCAAGTGTGAATTTCATAATATAATTATGATACTCCAAAAAACAGATTGGAGGTATTAAGTTAATAAATATTAATACTACTTGACATAGCAGATTGACTGGTAGATAATGACAGATGTATTAGAAGTGGTAACTCGTGTAATAAACACATTGAGTGACGTCAAAAAGCCGAAGTAATACTTATTAAGACATACGTCAGGTTTGTCATTCAATGTTACGAAACCCTAAAATGAAAGGACAAAAAATGTACGCAATAGTAGAAACAGGCGGCAAACAATATCAGGTAGAAGAAGGACGTTACGTTGATATTGAATTATTAGAAGCCGAACAAGACAGCAAAGTAGTTTTTGATAAAATCGTTATGATTGTTAACGGTAAAAAATCTAAAGTTGGTCAGCCATATGTTGTTGGCGCATCAGCAGAAGGAACTGTTGTAAAACACGATAAAGCTAAAAAAATAATAGTTTTCAAACAAAGACCTAAAAAAGGATACAGAAAAAAACAAGGACACAGACAATGTTTTACAAGAGTAATGATTTCAAAAATCAGAACATCAGCACAGAAAAAAGCTTCTGACGTTACAGAAGATGCTGAATAATTAGGTTGGGCTTTCCAGCCCAACATTAAAAGACGATAAGACGTTAGGACGTTAAGTACAAAAATTGTACATTCACAAGTAGGTTGGACTTTCCAGTTCAAAATTAACCTTGAAAACTTAATAAAAGGCGACACTACCAGAGTCGTAGGCTTTGGTGAAAAAACAGGTGCGAGGGACAAGGTTCACGGTAACTCATAAAATCCAAAGGACACACCCGAGTGCATTAAACCAAATAAAGCCGATAGCAAGGTAATTGCTAAAGGTAATTGAAAACTCAATAAAAGGCGACATTACCAGAGTCGTAGGCTTTGGTGAAAAAAAGGAGAAATAGATATGGCACATAAAAAAGGTATGGGCTCAACCCGTAACGGACGTGACTCAGAAGCGAAGCGTTTAGGCGTAAAAAAATTCGGCGGCGAAACAGTTAAAGCCGGTAATATTCTTGTTCGTCAAAGAGGAACAAAAATTCACCCGGGCAACAATGTAGGTATCGGATCAGATGATACTTTGTTTGCATTGATTGACGGTCAGGTGAAATTTGAATCACACAGACGCGACAGAAAACAAGTAAGCGTTTACGCTGCTGGTTAATCCAAAAAATTCATAACAAAAAATCTGCATTGTAGCGATGCAGATTTTTGTTGTGTAATTTAAGATTTTAGCCACCTGCTTTTTAGTAAATAGTTTAATTATGCAGTATATAATACAACAGGTTTTGACAACTTTTCAGCGATATAATACGCTTGTAAAAGAGCTAATTGCATTTTTTCTTCTTTGGTCAATATTTCACCGTTTTTGACTTTTGCCATTAGAATGGCATATAATTGTGCCCTTTTGATTTTCTGGGTGAGTCTGAATCTATCCCGCAATATTACATCAGGATGCTCCATAGGTCTTCGCGGTGCAATAATATTTGCAGCCCCTAATTTTGTAACGTCAGGTATCATACACACACTCCTTTCCACTATATTTTTATAAAGTATTTTTGTGTAGCTCGGTTTCAATTTTAAATAAACTGTTAATATTTATTTACAATTCATCATTTTGGTTAAAGATTTTTTAGAATTACTCCGATAGAAAAAATGTAATTAGTATCTAAGGAGTAAAATTATGATAAAAAAGATTTCACAACCTTCGTGTAATGTAAGCGATAGTGTTGAATTTATATTAAGAGGAGCGAGAAAACGCCGTCATATGGCGATAGCAAACGCAAAGATGATTAATGCGGATGCAGGTATTCAGGCACGATTACAGGCAGTTAAGTAGTGCTTGTTGTTTAGAAATAAGAATAGAGAGTTTGTATGTTAAAAGACCAATGAATTGATATCATTGGTCTTTCTTTTGGTTTAATCTTATTAATATTAATTTTTAGAGAATTGTTTTTCGAGTTTTTCAAGTCGCGCTTCAAGTTCAGCGTTTTTCTTTTCAAGGGCATTGATTTTTAAATCTTTTTCATTATCTTTAGTTGCGAGTTCTTTTATGGCGTTAATCATAGCATAGAACATATCTTCTTTGCGGATTCTAAGATATCCGTCTTGCCCTTTAGTGACTGCATTCGGGAATATTTTTTTCAAGTCTTGCGCCATAACACCAACACGCGGAGTTTTTTGGGTGTCATTTTTAAATGTGTAATTATAAGTTTTTATCTTGTTAATTTTGTCTAAACCGTCCGTATTTTCAGCGGTGATATTTTTCAGACGCTTGTCGGAGGCTTCAATCAAAGTTCTTAATTCTGTAACACCATAAACCATGATATTAGAACTTGAGTTACCGAGATAAACATCGTTAACCGCCCCGTCTAGCGGTGCATTAGGACCTGAGAAAGCCCCGATACAGGTTGTATAGTTTGCATTAACTCCGTCACAGGCATTATATCCCAGTGCAGTACTGTAATTTCCGGCAATGCTGTCTGAAAGTGCAAGTGTGCCTATTGCTGTGTTGAATTGTCCAGTAGTATTGTTTAATAAAGCCTGATTACCGATAGCAGTGTTATTTGTACCTTCAGTGTTAACTTTCAAAGCTTCAACGCCTATTGCGGTGTTACCGGTTCCTGTGGCAAGGGCTTCCCTGCTTGCGCCTAAAATTACACTGTCATTATTCAAATTAAGTTGTCCAAGAATATTTGTACCTTGCTTAAAAAGCATATGTGCTTGAGTTGCACTGCTTGTATTAACAGTAAGCCTGTTTGCAAGATCCGTTGTCGGCTTTGTTTTCTGACCAATCATAATGGTTTGATTAGGTCCCATACCAAAATACGCGTTGGCAGTATCAGGAGAAGCGTATGTCCACGGAGATGTCTTATTGATTTTTGTTCTTGTAGTCATCATAGGGGCAAACGCCGCAAGAATTACTGTTAATACAAATAATACAACCATAACTTCCGCAAGAGTAAAGGCATTTTTTTTAGTAATTAAGTGCTTTTTTATTCTTTCCATACTATCATTTATCTCCATTAAGATTTTGTACTTATATTATATATTGTAACATACCTTTTTCAAGTTTTCAATATTATTACAAAAATATGTATTTTTGTTGTATATTAAGTGTATGAATTTAGATAACGCGATAGATACGTTACTTTCCCCAATAGCCGATAAAATTTCAGGGATAATATTTTCTTCGATAACTATAAAAGGTGTTGAAGTGCAGTTTCTTGTCGCATTATTGATGATAGCGGCATTTTATTTTACAATCAGAACAAAATTTATCGGGATATGGGGATTTAAACATGCGCTTAATCTTATAACGAAAAATTACGAACATAAGGACGTTATAAAGAGGAAAAAGAAAGGTGAAGTTTCATCGTTTCAGGCACTTACCGCAACAATATCAGCATCAGCAGGTATCGGGAACGTAGCGGGATCCGCGGCAGCCGTATCAATAGGCGGTCCGGGTGTAATTTTTTGGATGATATTGGCGGGATTTTTCTCTATGGCATTGAAGTTTGCAGAAGTACTTCTGGGGATAAAGTTCAGAAAAGTTAACGCTGACGGCACCATTGCCGGCGGTCCTATGTATTATATTCTTGGCGGGTTAAGAGGCAAATATATAGCGCCATTCGCGCCTTATCTTGCAAAAATTTATGCTATATGTTGTGTTTTTGCAATGATCGGCGGCTGGAATTTATTCCAGATAAACGCTATGACCGCACAGATTACCGAGGTTACAGGGGGCAGCAACAGTTTCTTTGCACATCAGAGCTGGCTTTTAGGGCTTATCGTTGCAGTAATTACATATTTTACAATTATCGGCGGGATTAAAGCTATCGGAAAATTTACCTCAAAAGTTACCCCTGTTATGTGCACATTGTACATTGCAACTGCTTTTATAGTCTGCCTTATGAATATCGGACATGTTCCTGAAACCATAGTTCTAATAGTAAAAGAAGCCTTTAAACCACAGGCATTGCAAGGCGGAGCTTTTGCCTGCATGCTCTGGGGATTTAGACGCGCTATGTTTGCGAATGAATCCGGTTTAGGCACGGCACCTATTGCATTTTCAGCAGTTAAAACCAGCAAGCCGGTCGCACAAGCATTCATTGCCATGCTCCAGCCTTTTGTAGATACAGTAATTGTAGGATCAGCAACAGCGTTTGTTATTGTTGTTTCAGGAGCTTATTTATCTACTCAGGGTCAGCTTGCAGGTATAGAATTAACCTCTAAAGCGTTTGGTACTGTATGCCCGTATTTCCCGTTATTATTGACTTTTATGGCAAGCTGTTTTGTAATTTCGACCATGCTTTGCGGTTCTTACTACGGAATTAAAAGCTGGAATTTCCTTTTTGGCGAAAATAAATTGACAACACGGACTTTTCAGGTTATATATTGTATATTCATAATTATCGGCTCTGCCATGAATTTTAAGAGTATAATTAATCTATCTGATGCATTTACTTTATTCTTGGCTGTGCCAAACTTAATAGCAGTGTTCATGTTATCAAACGTAATCATGAAAGAACTGAAAAGATATTGTAAGCGATATAATATCGGGCTATATAAGAACAAAGAAGAGGAGAAAGAAACAGATGAAGAAAGAATGTCTGGAGATAGTCAGAGAAAAATGTGAAAACTGTAACGCATGTGCTCTTGCAGCATCCCGCACCAACATGGTATTTGCAGACGGTAATCCAGAAACCGCAAGAATCGTATTGATTGGAGAAGCACCTGGAGAAATTGAAGATGAATGCGGCAGACCGTTTGTAGGTAGGGCAGGTCAACTTTTGGATGAATTTTTAGAAGAAGCTGGTATATCAAGAGAGAGTGATTTATATATCATAAATACAGTAAAATGCCGTCCGCCGCAAAACAGAGTTCCTGAAGAAGCAGAACAGGCAGCCTGCCGCAAATTTTTGGATGCGCAAATTGATATTATAAAACCTGACGCAATTATACTTTGTGGAGCAACAGCTCTGAAAACATTCGTCGAAACAGACAGAAAAAGAACAATCTCAAAACTTCGCGGTCAGTGGCTTACAATAACAGTAGACGGTGTTGAATATCCGGCAATGACAATATTCCACCCGTCATATCTTTTAAGAAATCATTCAATGGAAGAAGGTTCACCAAGAAGATTAATGCAGCAGGATTTGAGAGAAATAAAAAATAAATTCTTAGCAGATAGAGGGGTAAATATTTTTGCTTCTCAGCGGGAATTAGTTGGAGTATAGTTAAAAAGCAGAGAATGTGGAATACCACATTCTCTGCCTTAAAGAACTTATTCCCTTATTTCCCTATTTCCTTATTCCCTTCCAGTAGGAGGCATCAAGCCTCTTACTGGGAAAAATCGCGCGAATCAGGAATTGGAAAATTAATCACCTAGGCAAACCGCGAGGTTGGTGCTGACGTTGCGGTAGCCGTAGCTGTTGCCCCAGTACGTGTAGGTAGAGCGGAAGTCGCGGCCGTACGCGATGCCCTGGCTGTGCTCCTGCCCGGACCAAACGGAGAACCAGGAATAAGGTGATTGAGCCATGAAGAGCGAAGCTCGATCGGCATCCCAGTTTAGTCCGTTCGTTGTGCCTGAGCTGCTTATTGAATCTGCGTCAGGATAGATGTATTCTGCTAGCGCTGTTAGCTGAGCTTGAGTTGG
>CALUQJ010000054.1 GCA_944322865.1 Candidatus Gastranaerophilales bacterium | reverse complement strand
CGGATAAGTGCTGAAAGCATATAAGTACGAAGCCCACCGTAAGATGAGATCTCTCATAGCACAAGCTAGTAAGTCCCCAAGCAGATTACTTGGTTGATAGGTCAGAGATGTAAGAGTGGCAACATTTTCAGTCGACTGATACTAATCGGACGAGGGCTTTTCCTAAATAAATGAACGGAGCGAAACAACAGTGTTGACTTGCGTTAGCAAGAGAAGCAGGTTGTTGAGCGTAGGTTTAGAATAACCGCCGTTGCGAATGTAGCGAAAGCGAAATGAGCGTTGCAATCTTTGATTGCACAGGCGGATTAAGTTATATGTTAGCGAAAAGATGATTGCGAATAGCTTATAATTATTATGCAACTTTCAGCGTATCGCACAGCGATAGTGAAACAAGAATGATTGTTTCAGATCGCAAAACAGATTCGCTGGTGACCAAGAGTGAGGAAAACACCCGTTCCCATCCCGAACACGGTCGTAAAGACTCATATCGGCGAAAATACTTGGCGGGCCACCGCCTGGAAAGATAGCTCGTTGCCAGCACTAATTTTAAAAAAGAGGTTTAGAATAAGTCTAAACCTCTTTTTTTATTGCTAAAATTTTACTAAACTTTGTCAAATGATGTTAAGGGCGTTTTTGAAAAACAAGGTCATATCCCATTGCATCGGCGAGTTTTTTTGCCTCATCATATCTTAAGGTATTAAAACGTAACTTTTTTGAAAGTCCATCCGGAGTAAATTTATGTTCGTTTTGTGAATTATAAATTTGCGCTAACTTATTGAGAGTTAAACATTCTTTAAGCATTAAAATCCTTATATCTTCGTTAGCGCTTATATAAGCATGAATATGCGTGCATAGATTAATACAAGGAGATTTTTATGAAAAACAGATATGAATGTAACGCCACAGTGACTGAAGCCAGTAACTTAGTGCCTTGTAAACGCTGCGCGTTTACATTGGCTGAAGTACTCATCACCCTAGCGATAATAGGTGTTGTGGCAGCCTTGACAATCCCGCCGCTGATCAAAAACCACAACCAGAAAGCATGGTCAACGGCACAGGATGTGTTTACAAAACGACTTGAAGTCGCAACCAGACAGATGAATACCGAAGAAAAACTTGCAGGGTACGACTCAACCATGGATTTTGTAAACGAACTTAAAAAGTATATCAAAATCACTCGCATATGCGACAGTGATGAGTTAACAAAATGCTTTGAGCATAAAATTTTGACCGAAGATCCTAAAGAAATTGATATAACAACATTAAGCACATCAGGAAATTTTACAAAGGATAATTGGGGAACTGAAACAGTTGGTGTACAATTTGTAAACGGCGTGAATGCTTTGATTGCCTATAATCCTAATACGACACAAGAGCCATATAATAACCAGTTTAGTGCAACAGCGGAAAGTATGGCGATTCTTTATGACGTATCTGGTAACAAAAATCCTAATACAATAGGAAAAGATATAAACCAGAATGCAAATGTTAAAAAACTAGGGTGTCAAATAAAACCTGATTTAGTTGGCGGCATGTGCATAAATCAAATACTAGCCCCTGGAACAGGATATAGTCCATTAACCCAAGCACAATGTGAAGAACAAAAGGATGACTTAGAAATAAATGAATGTTACCATGATTCAGACTATTGGGCAGGAGCAGTGAAAGCATGCGGTGGCACAAAAAACATGCCAACAGAAGCACAATTAATAGAACTAGCTAAGTATGTATATAATACCAGCTTAATCGGTGAAACAATTACAACATATGCACCCTTAGATACAACAAAAGCAGCCCAATTCCTCTCAGCATCACCATATTCTAATTACTTCTTTGTTTGGTCTGGGCAGGAGTACAGCCAGAACCGCGCGTACAGCCGCTACTTCTACTCTAACAGCACGTACTGGAACAACAACAACTACCGCAGCCTCAGCAGCATGTTAGCGGTTTGTCTGGACCAGTAAGAGGCTTGGTGCCTCTTACTGGAAGGGAATAAGGAAATAGGGAAATAAGGGAATAAGTTCTTTACAAAAATAAGGCAATGCAAGATTTAAGCGTTGCCTTATTTTTATTAAAATCGTTATTCTTTAGCGGATGTCCAATGTGTAAGAGTGGACTTGTCCACCCCTCCCCCATAGGAGAGGGCAATACCGCTAAAGAGCATTGATGATAATAAGCCGACTTTTAAGTCTGTAATGCATTCTAAGTTTGTGCAAAAGGCGACAACACAAATCTCGTTCCAATGTATAAGAGCACACTTCGTGTGCTGTTGCGGGATGACGACATGTCGGTGACCTTTATTACCCGGATGTTTAGCGGTTTACAGGCTTATGCGCAAACCAAATTGCAGTGCGATACCGTTTCTGCCACCATTTCTTATCATTGCTTCCAAGAATCCCGTAAATCTGTCGCCATAACGTTTTTGCACACCTACGCCATATTGTACAAATGGTTTAACAGATAAATCCGGCAAGTAGACATCATTTGCCTGAAACCTTGCGTGATCAATAATATTCCAAACCATTGATACTGCAAGATATGGCTGCAAATACTCTTTGAAATTCCCTATTAATTTTATCTGTGGTTCAATTTGCAGCGCGTGCAACGGTTCAGTATTTATATTTACCCCGCCAGGCGCTGTGTAATTAAAGGTGTTTATAAATGTATAAGATGTTAGAATACTTGGCTGAATAATTAATCGGCGTTTTAAAGTTTCAAAGTTGTAACCTGTTTTCTGCGCGATGCCTGCGTTTAACATTGAAAAATTATCACTGCCGAAATTAGTTGAGGCTTCGGCTGAATTTGCGCCGATATTAGCTGTCCATGCGCTAAAAAATCCGCCTTTATAAAATACAGCATCTACACCGAGTAAGCCGCCGTTATTATATATACTGTTGCCGTCAAACGCCTGATGGGAACCGTTATAAGATGCGTAGCCGCCATATAATGTGTACCAGCCGTTTTTCAATTCTGTTAAGCCGCTTTCTACACCAAACATACTGCCGTAACTTACGTTACTTACTTTAGGACCGTTGTTGAGCCGGACATTTTCAAATGTAGAATAAGGTTTAAACCAGACACCTTTACGCTGTTCTGGCATTAAAAAAGGAGAAAAAGCGAATGATCTTCCGTTCATTGCAACTTTGTTCTGCGTCGCAAACCCGCCGCGTGTATCCGGAGGCGTAATCATAACCATGTCAAGATTGGAAAATACGTTTTTGTAAGTGTCAATCATCGTAAGATAACCCGCTAACTGTGCGGCAACCTGTCCGGATAAAATACCTGAGTTAAACCCGCCTCTTGAAAAATTAAAATGCCCGTTTGCTGAATCATAACTCGCTGTATAATTATAAAGCGGAGTTCGGACTGTAGAAGAATTATATTGCACATAATCTTTCAAAACATCATTTGCAAACGGTATAGTTATAAAGTTTCCCTGCGGAGTACCCTCTAAAGAAAGATTGGGAACAAAAATTGAGCCGCTTCCGGTTACATCAGTTGCGCTGATTGTATCCATTGTGTTTGTACTAAAGTTCACATCAGGAAAAATATTGGCTGTACCGTTCAGTGTTAAACTGTTTAACTCAATATTATTTATCTGACCGTTTTGCAAATTAAGGTTTATATTTTCTCCAAATGTTGCATACTTTGAGCTGAAGTAACTGCTGTTTGCAAGGAGATTTACAGTTCCCTGTTCAAAATTAAATAATCCGTTAAAACCTTGATTTATACCGCCAAGGTTTAATGTACCGCTATTCTTTTTATTTATTATACCGCCGCCGCTGATACCGCTTAGGATATTTGTTGTTCCTGTTGTATCAAAATCAATTGTGCCGGTTGAGTTGTTCATAATATCATTCAACTGACCGTTCAAATCATAATTATTTCTGAAAGTGGCATCTCCGATTATAAGTTTATTTTCGTTATAAATAGCGCCGCCGTCGCCATAGGGTGAATCTTTCAGGCGGTTATTTTCTATAAGTGAATTATTGATGGTTAAAGTTCCGGCTGCCCCGTTATAAATTGCCCCGCCGTCAGCCGTGTAGTTAGATGTTGCGTAATTATTACTTATAGTTGCGTTATTAATAGTTAAGTTATTGTTATTATAAATAGCGCCGCCCCGAACAATTGTATCACCACCGCCTTCGCCGTAGTTATTGCTTATCGTGCCACCGTCAATCGTCATCTCGCCTGTATTATAAACAGCGCCGCCGGCTGAATAAATACTGTCATTACCGTTTACATAATTGTTGTATAAACGGGTGTTGCTCAAATCCATTGTTCCGTTATTGAATATAGCGCCGCCAAGTGGTGTTACACTGCCTTCAACATGGTTATTCAGGAAAGTACTATTGCTTATAGTTGCACTACCGGTGTTTTGTGTTTGGTTCCCGTTAGCTAGAGCTCCGCCATAGGATGATGCGCCATTTGCATAATTGTTCGCAAAAAGGGAATTGTTTACATCTATTGTTCCGTTATTCAAATTGTAAACAGCGCCGCCAATCCCTAAGTTTAAGCCGTTGGAATCTACAAAGTTATCATTAAATGCAGCGCTTTCAATATTCAATACACCGCCGTTATTAAATACGGCTCCTGCATATGTAGAATTATTATAAGTCTGACCTTTACAGTTTCTTACTCCTACTTGATTGAATTGTGTTTCCTGATTAAATACAAATCCCGAAAAAATATTTCTGCCGTCTATATAATGTTCATTCCCGTCAAACAACAAATCTGCTCCTGCAAAATTGTTACCTATTGCTTCTGTTGATGTCAGATCTGCATTAATATCTATTGTGTCGCCATTTTGCGGTGTAATTTCCATTAACTGTGAAAATGTTGACACTGAATAGTCCTCAGCCTGAACATTTAAGCCGGATAAAAGTAATATTGCTGTAATTAAAAGTTTCTTAGAATTTTTCATACAGTCATAATAAAATTTAGAAAGTCAGCTCGTATTCACCGGTTGAATATTAGTTTCTAACTCTGATATATTATCTGAGTTATTAATTGATATAATAAATGTTTCCTGTTTGTTGTATAATATTTTTGAGGGTAAATAAAGGAGAAAAATTATGACAACAAAAAGCTCTGTAATAAAAACAAGTTTTTCAGGAGTAGATTTTTCAAAATATGCATCAAAAACTTCTGAATTTGTAAGAGAATTAGCTTCCCGCGCAAACCAGAAAGGTCAGTTTTTAAACTGGGTAAATTTGCCGCAGGAACAACTTAAAAGAGTTGATGAACTGTATGAAATGGTTGAAAAATTCAAAGCTCAAACAGGTGTTGAAAAACTTGCAGTTCTCGGTATCGGCGGTTCTAAACATACCGTTGAACACATGCTTGGCATTAACGGTTTAAATATCAACGGAGATACTGTATATTTCTATTCTGATGTTGATTCTGCCAGCCTTGCAAGATTTTTGAACAAATTAGGCGATATCACAAAAGTTAACTATATGGTTGCATCTAAGTCCGGTTCAACTTTTGAAACAAAAGACGGATTTTTGAGAATACAGGATATGCTTATTGATGCTTACAAAGCTCAATGGTTATCAGAAGAAGAAGCAAAAAAAGCAACCGCAAAACATTTTATTGCAGTTACTGATGCAAATGCAGAAAAAAGTGAACTCCGCCGCACATCAATTGCTGACGGTTGGTTAGGCGACCTATTTATCCATGATGACGTTGGCGGAAGATTTTCAGCGTTTGATGATCACGCTATATTCACACTTATCTTTGCAGGCATGAAAAAAGATGATCTAAAAGCCTTACTAAATGCCGCTCAAGAAGTTTCAACACTCTCATTATCTGATAATCTTGAAGATAACGATGCACTGAAAGAAGGTATCTTCTGGGCTGATGCTAAAATTAACGGTATTGAAGCATCTGTTCATCAGTATATGGGTTCTATGTTTGAAAATACTGTTTACTGGCATGCTCAAATGCAAAATGAATCCGTAAAAGATACGCTAAAACAGGTTGCAAAAGTTCCTGATGCAATGCACCACAGTGCGGAAGCACACTTCAACCCTGCAAACAAACTCGTATTTGCTCTGACTGTTCCGGTTGATAACGGTGTATGCCGCGAAAACGCTGAAAGTTACATTGATGCGCTCACAAAATCTTACGAAATTACCGGTGCATTCTTCAAAGAAGAAGTAGAAATGTCAGCACTTGGTTTAACTCCGCAAGCAGCAGGCGCTATGACACAATTGAGAGCATATGCAACTGTTTATCAGGAAATAGTTGAAAAAGTGATGGCAGGTAAAGAATTGCCGGAAGTACTCGACAGTGTATTACAGCCGCACGTAGAATTTTATAAAAAGAATTTGAAAGGCGGAGTTGTCGTCCCTGGCAGAATTTCTAAATAGTGACTGAATGTTTGTTTTTATAAGACCGCGGGCAGCCGCGGTCTTTGTTTTATTTACATTGTACGCGTCAAAAAAATTATATTAAAGCAGACAAAATATATTCTGCGAATTTCGTTGCTATAATTTGATGAGATTCTTTAGTATAGTGAATCCCGTCGAATTTTGACGGACTTGTTAAGGAATTGAAATCAAAGTAATAATAATTGTTATCTCTGGCAAATTGTTCAAATATAGGCATTACATTTTGTATTTTTTCTATTGAATTTTTATCAAACATTAAGGCAAAGCCGCTATTGAATAAATCTTGCGTGATTTTTACAGGTGGAACAATAATGATTTTTGTTTGCGGATTTATATTTTTTATCACGTCAACAAGATTTTGTAACCCTTTTTCTGCTGCTTCTTTATCTAAAGGATAAAAAATCTGTGCATCATTTGTCCCGAGATTAAGAATACAAATATCAATATTTTTATGATCTTGCAGATATATTGATAAATATTCACTGCCGCTTTGTTTTAACCCTTCCGGATTTTTAAAAAATGCGGTGCGGTTATTCATCCCTTCTTCAATTATTTCGTAATTTTCTTTAAGCAAATATGATAAAATCCCGCTCCAGCGGGTATTTTTATCATATCTGCCACCTGTTTCAGGATTATAGCCGAATGTATTCGAATCCCCGTAGCATAAAATCTTTTTCATAAATTTAAGCTCCACAAATATTTTAGTTTTCAGGTTTCAATAGTGCTATTTCCTTAAACTCAAATCCCTGATTTTTATTATAAGAAATTTCGTATTTCTTTTTAGGTTCAACGTTAACCTCTATTTTTTGAGGATCATAAGTTGTTCTTACCCATTTATGAAGGATTCCCGGTCTTTGTGTTTCATATTGCAATTCCAAAACATTTGTTCCCGGTTTCAGGTAATATGCAACCTGACCATAGCCCGCCATAATCTGTTCTTTTGGTTCACCGTTTACAGAAAGACAGGTTAGAGTGTTTGTAAATCCCAGCGGATGCCATTTGCAGTCTTTTACTATCATCATTGATGCATCCGGATTTTCACTTTCAAATTTTTTCTTGTGCATTGAGTGGATATAAATTCCAATGCCTTGATAAACAAAACTTAAAACAATAATCCCGCCTACTATAAGAATGTATTGACTCATGTCCATTTGTAATCTCCTTATTTTTTAATAGTTTCTACTTTTACCGGTTCGGCATCCTGATTTTTTGCCCCTAATATTGTCAGTAATTCTTCATAATCATCACTGCTTAGATTAGTGCAGTCAATAGAAGCCTCCTGCCCGGACTCTTTATTTACATAATAAATATCCTGATCGTCAGCGTCTTTTGTATTGGAATATTTAGAATATTCAGACCAGATGTAGCTGTCTATACTCAACGCTTTAATAATTTTACCTAATCTTTTTATCAATAGTTTTTTATCTTCTGTCAGTATTATAGTGATAAAATCCATATAAAAAACTTTGTACAAGAAAAATACAAAAATAACAATTCCGGCAATAACAGCAAATAAGAAACTATGAGTAAGCCGTCCTACCAGATTGTAAACAAACCACATTGCGGCAAGCCCCAAAAGTGATTGAAATATCATTGTTGTAAGCTTAGATTTGTATTCTTTCATTAAACTCATACCTCCAATCAGAAAATAGCTGATGTTTTTTATTATATTTCTGTTGGTCAAGCCTATGACTCTGTCAATAACAAGCCTCAATTAATATCAGAACACCGCTAAATCTGTTAGTTTAGTATACTTTAAAAACACATCAGGTAAATAATAACATTAAGAATTATTTACACTATTTTGAATAAAATATAGATAGTACATAAGATTTAAACTTATGAATTTTTCTTCAAGTTAAATTTTTGTAAAACTCAACAACTTTTGGATTAACTTTAATTTTATCTAAAGAGAACCCTCTTAAATACAATCCATTTAATTTTTTAACCCTGCTTAAAGCTACATATGTCTGACCTTCTTCAAAAATTTTATTGCAATCTACAACGACATTTTCAAGCGTCATACCTTGTGATTTATGTATCGTTATTGCATATGCTAATTTTAATGGGAATTGCGTCATTGAAGCTGTTAAAACATCCTTATAATAATATTCGAATTTATGAACTTTAATCTCTTCAATTATTCCGTTATCAAATTCTACTGTAATTGAAGTATCATCTAAAGCTATTATTTCGCCGCAAGACCCATTTATCAAACCTTTTTCAAAATCTAAGTTAATTATAAGCATGACTCTGCAACCTTTTTTCAAAGATAATTCTGTAAGGGCTTTACAATTTTTTTGAAAAACATCTATAATCATTAACTCTCTATCAGTAAAGTTATTTTCAATATATTTTCCACCTCTATAAACACCCGTATTAGCTTTATATGTATATATTTTAGAATCTATAGAGTCAAATTTTTGTTTATTATAATTATTTGCTTCATCATTCCTTGAAAAAATATGCAACATTGAAGATTCTGTTGTGTCATAATCAATTTCTCTTGATTTTAAAAGTTTAAAATCATCTTCATCTATTTTACTTTCTCTTATGTCATTTAATGCTTTTATAAATGAAACCTCAGATTGTCTGTATATTTTCTCTAATTTAACTGTAACTAAATTTAACTCTTGCCAAGCTGTTGTTTCAAAACAGAAACTTTTATCATTACCCCCTGCTTCTACAGGTGGTAATTGGAAAAAATCACCAAATAAAAGAATTTGTATCCCCCCAAATGGTGTGTCATTTTCTCTTACCCTTCTTAGAACTTGATCGATATAAGTAAAGGTTTCGCCTTTTAACATTGATATTTCATCTATAGCTAATAATTTACATTTTCTGATTTTATTTACAAGTGATTGTTTGTCCAAGATATCTCTTACACATTTATCTAAAGTTTTTTTGCAAATACCAACACCAGCCCAGGAATGGATAGTTACTCCTTTGATATTAACCGCGGCTATACCTGTTGTACTGGTTAATTCCAGTTTTTTCTTATATTTTTCTTTTAATTTATTCAATATAAAACTTTTACCCGTACCCGCATTCCCGGTTACAAAAATATTTTTCCCTGAATTTACAAGTCTAACAATTTTATTATAATCTTCCAAATTTTCATTAGATTTAGCCGCCTCTGTTATTATTGTGTCTGTTAAATCTTGTTTTGTTAATCTTGTTTTGTTTTTAGATGTTGTGACATTCTTTTTTGTTTCTTGATATGCTAATGTCTGGGATAAATTAAATAATTCATAATCTATCCCATGTCCATTTTCTTTTATTAAATGAAATTTAACAGGAGTTGCATTTTCTATTAATTCATCTTTTGAAATTTTATTTGCTGAAACCCACTGCCTTGTTGAAAATTTATTTAAAACACAAAAAGCTTCTAAAATATATTGATTTAGTTTTCCAAATCTGCCAATACATTGAAAATTTGTATGTTCATCTTCAAATAAACCAAATTTATCTTTTAAATATAACAATTTTTCACTGTAATCATATTCTTCACAATTATTCAATGTTAAAATTTCTAGCGCCTGTTCTTCTGTCAAAATACTAAAAAAATCTGTATGGTTTTCTATTTCAAAATCATGATACTTTTGGGATTGTCCATATTGTATGTTATCAGGTGTAAAATTCCCAATATGACTTGGAGCTACCCAAATACTATAATCTGATTCTGAATTAATTCTTTTAGTTTTAAACCCTTCTTTTTTTAAGAATCTATTTATTATGTGTGCAATTGTAGATAAGTTATCACCTTCAATTAATTTTCCGCGTCGTTTTAAATGAAAAAACTGTTCTATTTCAATTATTTCTATCCATTTATTTTGTTCTAAAATATAATTTCTTATTTGAGAAATATATTTTTCATAGATTTGTCTTTTATCTGCGTTATTACTATTAATATTTTTATCAGTTATTACATATAAATCAAAATAACTATTTTTCTTGACCATACAACTCCTTTTTATTGAATAATACTATAAAAATTATTTATTTGCATTAAAAACGAAAGTATAAATAAACTGTCATTATAAGATTTAACCTTTTTATATTCGTTTAGTACGCCGTCTAAATCTATAAGTATCTTTTTAGTAAACATAAAATTACCTTATTAAATGGACTGTCATTCCTGTTAATAATGTCTTAATAATAACATATTGGAATATGAGTCAAGATATTAGACAAATATTCGCAAATAATATAAAAAATCTGCGAATACTGAAAAAGTTAAGCAGAGAAGAATTATCTTTGGCTTTAGGAGTTGATAATTCTTATATTTCTAAACTTGAAAAAGGTAAAATAAATATTACCTTGGATAAGATTGAAATGCTAGCCAATTACTTGGAAACAGAAGTATATTTATTA
This sequence comes from Candidatus Gastranaerophilales bacterium, assembly GCA_944322865.1. Taxonomy (GTDB): domain Bacteria; phylum Cyanobacteriota; class Vampirovibrionia; order Gastranaerophilales; family Gastranaerophilaceae; genus CALUVH01. Next base: position 1,886 of record CALUQJ010000054.1, on the reverse strand, counting down.
TTGAAATAAATCTTATTGATAATTTTGGGGATCTCAATTTACAAGTAAAAAGTGGACTGTCTTGCTCACTCGCGTTTAACGGCAATTTCGCATTTTGTTTTCAGTTTTAAAGAAGCTTCTATTTAAAGATTAAATAGACAAAAAGATTAGGTTAATTAAAATAATTTCGAGCACTTTTTTTGAATATCTAATGCGATATCTTTTGCGAAATTTTCTTTTAGTCCTATATTTTTTGCAACAACTAGAATATCATCTAAAGTCGGATTTTTACCCTCGCCATTAATTGTTGTCGCATGTTCTCCATTAAATGAAGAACTGTAAGTCAAATCGTACGCAGGAGATAAGTGCCATTCTTTTTTTGCATCATCAAAAAGAAAAGAAAAATTCTTTGAATGGTCATCTCTGTTGTGTGCAAAAACATTAAAGCACATTAGCCTGAATAATTGTTCAATATCTTGATAGTTTCTTGTTAGTTCAAGTGTTAATTTCATCAATGTATTGTAATCAAGATTAGGAAGTCTATGACTTGTCTCTAAAAGTCCGCTTGCTGATATCATATGAATTTTCTTACCGTTTTTACGATCAAACCTTTTTATCCCAAAATATCCTGAACAAATTTTAGAAGGGAAAAGCCTTGTTTCTGTCATATTTATTCCGCAATCTTTTGCACATAGGGAATATTGATATTCTTTTTCACCAATATTTTTAGAATCAGAGGATGATGGAAACTTAATAATCCAATCCTCGTTATCAATAGATATCAAAATCTTTGGTCTTGCACCACCAGATGAGCCTCCTAAGATAAAAAGTTCATCCAAATTATCTGAATTTTGCGATTCTAATATCTTTGAACACTCCTGAGCAAGAATATCATAATCCGCAATGTTATTTTTAGATTCAAACCTATGTTCAGGTTTATAAGTTAAAGCCCCCATACCGCTTTCCTGAACAACAGCAAGCCGATTGAGATTATCAATTCCCTCAGGGTTAATTTTGTTTTTCAAAAATAACCTGTCAACAAGTAATCTTCCCCAACCGTCAGGCAAACTGTCGTTAAAGACTCCAAATAAACCGCCAAATGGGTCATATTTTGGAATAAAAACTTTCTTTATGAGCGGTAAGCTAAAAGGTGAAATGCTAAACCCGTTATTTAACCAATCTAAATCATATTCAAAAGCAACAACTCTATCAGGAGTTTTAGCTAGAGTGCCAACTAAAATATCATTATAAAAAACTTTTAAATATTTATAGTTATCCATTTATAACCTCATCAATTGAGTTGTAATTTTTTTGTGTGAATAAATTTTCCAAATCCTGCTCTAAATTAAGAGCTATTAGGATTTTTATAAAAGAATTCAAAGATATTTCATACTTAGACTCAAACCTTTTAATGGAACCAAGACTAACACCTGACTTTGATGCAAGTTGAGCTTGAGAAATTTTAAGCTTTTTTCTATGATGCTTAATTTTCTCAACCAATTCATGCGCTATATCATTAGGAGTTTTAGGATTAAATAAAAAATTATTCATGGATAATATATTATACTTTTTTAACTAAAAAGTCAATGTTTAGATAATATATTATCCAATATTTAATAAATCGAAAAATACAACATAATGAAGTTGTGTTGTATTTTGAGGGTAAATGAATTGTCGAAGTGGTAAATGTTTTTTGCAGGTGGAAGTATATTTTGAACATTGCCGAAATTTTTGAACACTTTTTGAACGCTGTTTAAATATCGTTTAAATGGTGTTTAAATTTTGTGTCATTAGACTTTACTTTTTACAGGAAAGAAGCAATCATTGTGAGTGATTAAGCGAGTTTAAAATGAATGTAGTACAACCTATAAAAAAGATAGAAGATATTCAAAAGATTAAAAAATATT
>CALUQJ010000053.1 GCA_944322865.1 Candidatus Gastranaerophilales bacterium | reverse complement strand
AATATAAGTTATAACCCACAGCAACCGGCAGTACAGTTAGGTGCTAAAAGTAATTTATCACCAATAGAACCAGGCAAGGCTCCATTTAATAAAAAATTCTGGGGAACCGGCAACATAAAACCGGAAGTCGAAAATATAAGTTATAACCCACAGCAACCGGCAGTACAGTTAGGTGCTAAAAGTAATTTATCACCAATAGAACCAGGCAAAGCTCCATTTAATAAAAAATTTTGGGGACAAGTTGATGGAAAAGTTAAGGATTTAAAATTATCATATACTCCTGAAACAAGCAGTAAAGTCGTTTTGGGTAAAGCTACAAAAGGAACATCTAAATTTTCTTTAAGCGGATTGTTTAAAAACAAAAAAATGCCGCAAATGTTAAAAACTAAAGGCGGAAAGTTCGGTATGGCGGCAGCGCTGATACTTACGGCAGGTGCCGGCATTGCAGCGGCAGCTTCATCCGGTAAAGACGGTTATACAACAACATATATTCAATCACCAAACGGATACGTCGATTTGTTAAAAGGTTATGAACAACTTAATGGCGGACAGGATAATTCAGCGGCACGCCTTGCTAAACTTATTGCTTAAAAATATAGACTTAACATCAGCTAAACTCAATGTTGTATCCAAAAATTTCAAGTCCTTTAAAAAGTTATCACAAACAGGAATTTTGAATTTCTATGTATTTATTTTTTATTTGTGATATCATATTAAGTGAAGGATTACACTAACATAAGGAAGTAAAATATGACTCTACAAACCCGTGAAGCAGGATCGGCTATTGAACAAATCCGCCAGACCAGAATACAAAAACTTGCTGATTTGGCTGATAAAGGAGTAAATCCGTATCCGTATAAATTTGACAAAACTGCTTCTGCAAAAGAATTGCAAGAGCGTTATAAAGATTTGCCGGCAGGAGAAGAAACAACTGATGTTTATGCTGTTGCTGGACGTGTTATGGCTATTCGTAACACTGGTATGTTTATTGATTTGATGGATGATACAGGTAAAATACAGATTTTTTCTCACAAAGAAAACCTGCCGGAAGATCAATTAAAAATTCTGAAACTGGTTGATATTGGTGACATAGTTGGGTTTACAGGCACTATAAGAAGAACTCCGCGTGGTGAATTGTCTATCAAATCAACTGAATTGAAGTTATTATCAAAGGCTTTATTACCTTTACCGGAAAAACATCATGGTTTGACTGATGTTGAAATCCGTTACCGTCAAAGATATGTTGATCTTATTGTGAATGAAGATGTGCGTGATACTTTCCGCAAAAGAAGCTTAATAATCCAAAAAATAAGAGAATTTCTTGCAAAAGAAGGTTATTTGGAAGTCGAAACTCCTATTTTGCAAACAATGGCGTCAGGTGCTAATGCAAGACCTTTCACGACGCATCACAATGCTTTGGAAATGGATCTTACACTAAGAATTGCACTTGAATTGTATTTGAAAAGATTAATTGTCGGCGGAATTTCTGAACGTGTTTATGAGATAGGTAAATGTTTCAGAAATGAGGGGATTGATACCCGTCACAACCCTGAATTTACAATGATTGAATTGTATCAGGCTTATGCTGATTACAATGATATGATGACCTTGACGGAAAATATGGTTGCTTATGTAGCGCAAGAAGTTCTTGGTACTATGAAAATCAAATACGGCGAACACGAGATTGATTTGACTCCGCCTTGGGACAGAAAAACAATGTTGGGCTCTATCAAGGAAGCTACAGGCGTTGATTTTATGGAAATATATAGTGCTAAACAGGCAATAGAAACTGCAAGACGTTTGCATGTTCCTGTAGAGGACGGAATGAACTGGGGGCAGGTTGTTGAAGCTGTTTTTGAAGAAAAAATAGAACCGACTTTAATTCAACCTTGCCATATTATTGATTATCCACGTGAAATTTCGCCGCTGGCTAAAGTTCACCGTGATAATGACAGATTAACTGAACGTTTTGAAACCCGTGTTAATGGCTGGGAAATTGCAAATGCCTTTTCTGAACTTACTGATCCGATAGATCAGAGAATGAGATTTGAAGCTCAGGCAAAAGCAAAAGCTGAAGGCGATGAAGAGGCTATGGATATTGATGAAGATTTCATCAATGCTCTGGAATACGGTATGCCGCCGACTGGTGGTATGGGTATGGGCATTGACAGACTTGTTATGCTTTTAACTGATTCGCCGTCAATCAGGGATGTTATTGCTTTCCCTACTATGAGAAATAAAGACTAATCAAAGCGGGTTTATATAACCCGCTTTTTTAATGCTATAAAATTTTAACATTCCTTAACAAAAGTCTTAAATATTCTAAAGTCCTGCACAAATAATGTCGATAATCAAATTAACGAAGGAAAATGTTATGGGATTATCAGCATCACAGGCAAGACTATTAAGTATAACAACTAGAATCAGCAATAATGAAATGGAATCTATGCTGCTGACAAATGCTAAATTACGGTTAGCTGATAAAAATTCCATTGAAAAGACTAATTATCTTGATGCTCTTGAGGCAACAAAATTTGAATATGTTGCTTATGATTCTACAGGTGCACAAAATAACACCGCATTTACTTTCAGTGCAGTAAATCAGTATCAACCGGTAAAAAATCAATATACCTTCCATAACGCGGCAGGACAGGTACTTGTTAGTGCAAGTGACGCCAAAAAGTTTGAAGAATCTGATAATTTGTATGCATTCCTTGATAAATACGGGCTTTTCGATCAGAGTCGTGACGAATTTGACGAACAGATGGCTGAATATGACAAACAAATGGAAGAATATGACAAACAAAAAGCTGAATATGATAAACAAAAGGCAGAATATGAACAGAAATATAACGAATACGAACAAGATTTAAAAGACTATGAAGCAGCACTAAAAGAGTATAACGAAAAAGTCATTCAATATAACAAAGACTATGAAGCATACCTTGAATCATTAAACAGACCGGATTTGTATGCAAAATTCAGTAACATTGTAGGTACAAGTCAAAACCCTTCAGCATATTGTTATGAACAGGCATTAAAAGGTGACAGTGGGTGTTATTTGCACTTATTGAACCACCTTTTGGATTTTAACGGTCAAAACGGAAGATCTTTTACTTACAAAACTTCCTCAGGTAAGGACGTAACAACCGGTACAAGTTTGGGAGGTATGGGAACGACTCCTGAACTTAAAGAAGTATCAGATGCACTTAACGAAAAGAATCCGGACGGTTCTTATACAAGGCTTTGTGATGGTGATGATGACTTAAATACTGCCGGCAAACAAAATATACTTGAAGCAGCTAAAGCTGGCGGCGGGACTCCTACTGAATTGCAAATATTGATGAGTGATTATATAGACAATGGTGACGGTACATATTCTCTCAAATCCTTGAAACAAAAAGCTATTGATATGTATTATATCTTGCAGAATTTAGGCGGTGTTGATAGTACAACAATAAAAAACATGCTTATTAACTTTACAGATGGTGATATGAAAAAACTGACACTTGATGAACCGACTCCACCTCCTAAACCAGATGCATTTAATGGTGTAAAACCAACTTTTGATGAAGTTGCCCCGCAGGCTCCTGAAATGCCTGAATATATTGATAAACTTTATGATAAGCCGCTTGCACAGTGGTATATCAACCTCTGGTATGCAATGGATTCTGACAAAGTTGACCCGGAATCTGATACACTTTATACAATTCACAAGCAGGATGAAAAACCTTATTACACTGTTCCAAATGTACAAAAAGAAACAACAGATGGTAATAAATTCTATGTTGTTGTTGATGAAGATAAAGCAAACAACGAAGAGTGGCTCTATTTTGCGCTCAATAAAGGTATGATTACTATGACTCAGGCTGTTGCGCCGGATGATAGTTCTCAGGAGATAACCTGGACAAGTATGCTGCATACTAATGTCAGTGAGCTTGTTGAGGTGGAAGATACTGAAAAAATAGCAAAAGCCGAAGCTGAATACAAAGACAGCATGTTAGAAATTCAACTTAAAGATAAAAAATACGATATTGAACTTAAAAAATTAGATACTGAACATAATGCTTTGCAGCAACAACTTGATTCTTTAAAAAGTGTTATTGATAAAAATGCTGAACGTTCATTCAAAGCTTTTTCATAAATTGACATTGCATTAAAAATTTTGACGTGCTAAAATTTTTGTATGAACGATACCGTATTGAATATAAAAATTAGCAGAATGATGACAGCTGATGTTGATGACGTAATAGCAATAGAAGAAAAAGCTTACGGTGAACATCACTGGTCAAAAGATTCTTTTTTGAGCGAGATAAATAACGAACTTGCAAGATACTACTGCGCCCGTGATGAAAACAATAACCTCGTTGGATACGCCGGCTGCTGGCAGATTTTAGAAGAGGCGCACATTACCAATATAGCTGTTTCTCCAGATATGCGAAGAAAACATATCGGAGAAACTCTCTTGTGTTCTATTATTGAAGATTGCTACAAAAACATGGTTAAATATATAACTCTGGAAGTTCGCGTAAGTAATAAAGCTGCTATCGGGTTATATGAAAAATATGGTTTCAAATCTTTTGGAACACGAATTGGGTATTACCAAAATAATAATGAAGATGCCTTAATAATGTGGACAGAAAATATATTTTACGATAAATTTAAAAAGAAATACAGCAAAGTTTTTGAAGAATTAAAGGGAAAGATTAATATTTTATGAAAGAGAGTGATGCAGAAAGAAGGTTAAGATACCGCCAGATTTTTGGCATAAGACTTTCACTCGGAAGTATTATGCTGATGGTATTTTGCGCATTTTTATTAACGCTTGCAACTTTTATAAAATTTAATCTTACGCATTATATTATACCTTTGGATATTTTTGATGAAAGTGTAATACATAACCCTGTAGACTTTTTAAAGACCGTAACTATTATCCCGCAAATCCCTGTTGTTATGTTCATAGGGGCGTTATTAGGAAGAAAATACGGTATTACAAGCATTCTGATGTATATAATAGCCGGATTGTTTATAATACCTGTTTTTGCGCTTGGCGGCGGACCCGGATATATTTTTGAGTATGGTTTCGGGTATATTATAGGTTATGTCCCGGGAGTTTTTCTTGCCGGCACTATTTTAAAAAACGGCTTTACTTATAAAAATATTCTGAAAGCAATGTTAATCGGAGTATTGACAATACATCTTGCAGGAGCTTTTTATATGCTGTTTCTTGCCGGATTAAAACATGAAGGAATTGATTTTATTAAGGGCTATATTATGGCGCAAAGCGGGCTTAAGATAGTTTATGATTTCATCCTGAGCTTTTTAATGGTTCTTGTTGCAAAATACGCAAGAATACTTTTGTGGATTTTTATGTAAGATATAAAAACATCCTCCGCTGAAATTAGGGAGGATGTCTTTGTTTTTTGAAATAAATATTTAAACAATACCTTGAGCGAGCATTGCCTCTGACAATTTGGTGAATGATGCTATATTTGCACCTGCTACGTAATTGTTACCAAGGTTATATTTTTCTGCTGCTTCTCTACAAGATTTGAAGATATTAACCATAATATCATCCAGTTTTTTGTCTACCTCTTCAAATGTCATGTAATAACGCATACTGTTTTGGCTCATTTCAATTGCAGAAGTTGCGACTCCGCCTGCGTTTGCCGCTTTGGCAGGAGCAACGAGTACACCTTTTTCAAGAAAATACTCGGTTACTTCTTTCGGACAAGGCATATTGGCTCCTTCTCCTATTGCAATTACACCGTTTTCCACAAGTTTTTTTGCTGAATCCAAACTTACTTCATTCTGTGTTGCACAAGGTAGGGCAATATCGGTTTTGATTGTCCAGATAGGAGAGTTGTCATCTGTCCGTTCAATATATTTTGCGTCAGGATGTTTCTTCAAATACTCTTTAATCCTGCCGCGTTCAACTTCTTTGATTTGTTTTATTAATGCTATGTCAATACCGTTTTTGTCATAAATACAACCTGCACTGTCACTCATTGCAACAACATTTGCGCCATATGCCTGGGCTTTTTCACAAGCATAAATAGCTACATTACCGGAGCCAGAAATTGTTACGGTTTTCCCTTTTAATGACTGATGCGCGTTTGCCTCAAGCATTTCACGCATAAAGTAAATAAGCCCGTAACCTGTTGCCTCAGTTCTTGCCAAAGAACCGCCGTATGAAAGTCCTTTACCGGTTATGACTCCGCCTTCATAACCGTTTTTAATTCTTTTGTATTGACCGAATAGATATCCGACCTCTCTTGCGCCTACACCAATGTCGCCTGCCGGAACATCTATATCCTGCCCGATATGTCGTTGTAATTCAGTCATAAAACTCTGGCAAAAATGCATAACTTCTCTGTCTGATTTACCTTTAGGATCAAAATCACTTCCTCCTTTGCCTCCGCCTATCGGGAGCCCTGTTAATGCATTTTTAAAAATTTGTTCAAATCCTAAAAATTTCATAATACTCTGGTTTACACTTTTATCAAAACGCAATCCGCCTTTATACGGTCCTATAAGGCTGCTGAATTGGACCCTGTATCCTCTATTTACAACTGTTTTTCCTTCATCATTTATCCAGGGAACTCTAAAAGTGATTATTCTTTCAGGTTCAACCATACGTTCCAGCACTGCTGCTTCTTCAAATTCATGATGACAATTAATAACAGGCTCTAAAGAGGTTAACACTTCTTCTACTGCCTGTAAATACTCTGGTTCATTAATATTTTTTTCTCTTGTATTTTTTAAAACACGTTGTAAATACTCGTTCATTGATTACTGCCTCTTTTTACTTTTACTATTTTACACTATAATTGTAGCACATATGATAAAATATTTCAAATTTTATTTAAAAAAAATCAAATTAAGAGTTATTTGTCAGCAATAACAAAAATCAATTAAATTTATATTCCAGCTTCTCAGATAATTTGTCGAGTACCTCGTTGTAATTCACTGAAACCGGAGTGGGTTTGGATGTTGAAATTATATTCCGGAAGGTTTGTGACCCTTTAGCGCTATTTAAAAACTCATCTTTCACATCCTGACGCGCAGGTACGATAAGTCCGCTTTTAATAAACTCTATACTGCTCTCTCTTGATGAAAGAAAATTAACAAGACGTAACGCAGCGGCTTTGTTTTTGCTATCTTTGCTTATCGCCCAACCTGAAGCATCAAGCGGAACGATACTTCCTGCATCTCCTTTCGGGAACCTGACAACATCCCAGCTAAATTTTGCATCTGATGTATATTTTGGAGTTAACCAGCGACCTGATAGCTGCATTGCAAGTTTTTCTTGAAGAAACATTTGCGCCATTGTTGCGCTCGCGCTTTCTGACTTCATCGGGGCAACATGGTATTTTTTTCTTAAATCAGCATAAAAATTCAAACCTTTTTGGCTTTGCTGGGTATCTATAATTTCTTTTGATAAATCATCTGACAAAATTCCTCCGCCTTCACTCATCAAATATGGCAGAAAAAAAAGAGCCTCTTCTTCAAAACTGATTCCAAAAATTCCGTCACGGGTCAATTTTTGTGCAGTGTGTAAAAAATCATCGAAAGTCCAATTTTCATCCGGGTATTTTACACCATATTTATCAAAAATATCTTTATTATAGTAAATCGCAAGGTTTGAAACATCACGCGGCACAGCATATAAAACCCCATGCCAGCATAGAGCATTCAAGGCTTGCGGAAAATATTCCGCCCCCTCTACGGTTAGCGGCTCAAGTACTCCGGCGTTTGCATATACCGGCAGATAGAGATTATTTACAAAGATCACATCCGGCGCCTTGCGTGAGGCAAAAAGCAGATGAATTTTCTGAAAATAATTTTGAGGTATGTGCATAAAATCCACTTTTATGTCCGGATTTTGCTCTTCAAATTTGGTTAAGAGGGGGATTAAGATATCAATTTCTGATTTAGATCCCCAGCTTGCAAAATGTATTACTGTTCTGTTGTCTTTTGAGGTACAACCGCATAAAATCAGTCCGGCAAACATTAAAAATAAAATTAAATACTTTTTCATTCTTAATCTCTCCCGAACTGATTTTTAGTTGTTATAGTTCAACAAGTACACCCATATTATTTGCATCAATCAAAGACTTAAAGCCTTCTGTTTTAACCATATAGATAGTATCTTTGTCATGTCTTACCTGTAATTTTCTTTCAGAGGTATCATCGAATTTTTTCAATACAACAACATCTTCTCTAATTCTTCCGACAAGCGCTGAGGTACCGTCAAGATTTACTATATAAAATCCTCTGTCCTCGTCAATATTACATCCGGTTTTTACAATAAGTCCGCTAAAAGTCGGTTTTTGCTCTATATCAGGCTTTTTAACTTCTATCGGGTTACTCATCTGTTTTACTTCCGGTCTTGCGTATTTCATAGACGGTTTGATTTGAGCAAGAGTAGCCGCAACATTAGATTCCGGAGTTGCAAAAAATTCATCTAGCGAGGACATTACATAATCATCTTTAACAGGTTCCGGTTTTATTACATCAGATACTTTAAGATTAGCATCCGGAGCCTGGCGGTTTGATTGTGTCAGAGCAGTATTTTTCATTTCTACAGGCTGAATTGGAGAAGTTTGATAATCTTCTTTGGTCGCAAATCTTGTAAATCTGCTCTTTTTGTATTTTACATTACGTCTTGCCTGATTTAAAGACGGTTCAAAAGCTTTTATTTTAGATGATTGTTTTATTTGTTCTCCTATAACCTGAGTTTCACTGTGAACTTTTACATCTTCTGAGTGCACAGGTTCATGACTTTGCTGTTCAGGTTTTTCCGGAGTAACAAGTCTTTCAAGTCTTTGACGCTGCTCCTCAATAGAGTCAGCAACTTTTTGGGTCTGCGTAACAAATTTGTATTTGTTATCAGAGTTTTGAGCCGGTGATTTGGATGCCTGATTCATATACAATTGATATTTCTCCTGCCAGTTAAGATTTTCATTATTTATAATATGCTCATAATCCTTTTGACGCGGCTTTTTGGCAATACGTTCAAGGAAGGATTTTTTGAGCGTTCTTGAGCTTATCAAAGATGTATGTATAACTTTAATTAGAATAATAAGTGCTAAAATCGGGATCAATGCTAAACCTAAAGTTATAACCAAGCCAGTTGGCATTTTACTTTCCACCTTTCCTTTCAAATTTTTCACTTTGTTTTTAATTTTAGCCATAAGGGAAAGGGATGATTGGGTTTTAACTTCTTTAACCTGATTTTTAACTTCTTTTATGTCGTTAATAGGTTGTGTATCAATTTGTTCAACAGTAGGCTGCACTGCTTTTGGCTGAACTATCGGAACATCAGGTGTGTGTTTTGCAAGTTCAATATTTTGGGCAGCTTTTTCTACTTTTTTAACAATTTTATTTTCCGGCTTTTTATCAACCTTCAGGTCTTGTACTTTTACCGGCAAAACTTTAGGCTGCTCTTTTTTGACCTGAGTTGTGGCAGCCGGTTTATTTTGCTGCTGAGGTTTTGCCGCAGGTTTAGCAGTTTCAGCCGGAAGTTTGTTCACGGTAACTTCTGCAAGCCGCGGAGTTTTTGTCGGTGCGCCTTTATTTATGCTGTTTTTTACAGAATATGCTTCTGCTATTAAAGTCTTATATTCTTTTTGCGCATCGCTTAACGGCGCCGCTTTTGCAACATGCGTTGTTATATTAAGCGGTTTTGTTGTGATAAGCGTAATTTTGGTATATCCTGCCGCTCCGTCATTGATACTTTTAACGTCAATATTAGAAACGAGATCGCGAACACTTGCTAAATCTGCGCTTCTATAGCCTGATGTTAATACTTTTGGCATAAGGATTACGTATTTGTTATCAGATTTTTTTCTGACAATTACGCTGCTGCCATAGCTTTCAGTTGTTAAAAATGTTATATCAACCGCGTTACCGCTGCCTTTTTTCAAATCTAACTGTACAAGATTATTTTCAGCAAATGCCGTGTTCAACGGGGCAAGGGCTAAACCTAACAATATAAGAGTACTCAATATATAATTATTTTTTTTCATTTTAATCCGATTAAAAAATTTCCCTACTATATATTATATAATACATTGAGAAAAAAAAATTTGCCACTTTCTTAATAAATTGATACTTTTTGTGATATAATTTTTTTATGAAAAGTGGATTTACAGCAATAATAGGGCGCCCGAATGTTGGCAAATCAACCTTACTAAATCAGATTTTAGGGCAAAAAATTGTAATAACGACAGACAAGGCGCAGACTACAAGAAAACGTATTAAAGGTATTTATACAACTGATAAAGGTCAGATTGTTTTTGTTGACACTCCAGGTGTTCATAAACCTTTGAATAAACTTGGTGAATTTTTGCTTGATGAGGCAAAAGTTGCAGTTCCGGATGCGGATTTGATACTGTTTCTGGTAGACGGATCAGAACCTGCCGGAAAAGGTGACAAATGGATTGCTCAGAACATGCTTCAAACCGATATTCCTGTGATTGTTGTCATGAATAAGGTTGATAAAGTAAAAAAACTTGAAAAAGTCGAAGAAAATCTTATTACATACAAATTATTGCTGGAAAAAAACTGTCCTGTTGTTAAAATTTCAGCCAAAACAGGGCGAAACATTGATACTTTACTGAAAAACATTTACAAATACCTGCCGGAAGGTGATTTACTATATCCCGAAGATGTTGTAACCGAAGAGAGCATGCGCGATGTAACAGAAGAAGTCATAAGAGAAAAGATTTTGCTGAACACCTCGGATGAAATTCCGCATTCTGTTGCTGTTAAGGTTGACAATTATCAGGAAACAGAAACGATAGACAGAATTTATGCAACAATTTATTGTGAACAAAAAAGCCAGAAAGGGATTCTTATTGGCAAAGGCGGAAGTCTTTTGAAAAAAATAGGTACAGAGGCGCGGATTGAACTCGAAAAAATTGCTGAGAAAAAAGTGTTTTTATCTCTGGAAGTCAAAGTAGACAAAGACTGGCGCAAAAAACAGAGTTCTCTGAAAAATTTCGGGTATGAACAGGAAAAAAACAGCCGCTGAATTTCGGCTAAAGCAAGAATTTAAACATTCAGCTTATACCCGCCGCCATAAATTGTTTCAATGTATTTTTTACCGTCTGCGATTTTGTCCAGTTTACTTCTTAAATGCCTGATGTGAACTCTGATTGTTTCAATGTCATCATCCGGAGAATATCCCCAGACTTCTTTCAATAATTGTGCAGAAGATACCATGTTGCCGTGATTTTGAAATAACAGATTAAAAATATCAAATTCAATCGGGGTTAATTTAGCCTGTTTGTCTTTAATTTTAACACTGTAGGTTTCAGGGAGAAGAGTTATATCTCCAAGCGTCAGTAATTCCCGTGTAGACGCTGATACAGGAATTTGATTTGTGCGTTTAAGAAGCGCGCGGACTCTTACCTTTAATTCTTCCATGTCAAACGGTTTTACAAGATAATCATCCACACCTATATTAAATCCGTTAACCTTGTCACTGGTTTGCGAAAGTGCAGTAAGCATCAAAATCGGAATATCTTTTGTATCCTCATTTTTTCTTATCCGCTGGGCAACAGTGAACCCATCCACCTCAGGCATCATGACATCAAGTATAACAAGGGAAGGCATTTCCTGTTTACATAGTGCGAATCCGGTTGTCCCGTCATGCGCCTGAATAACCTTGTAACCGCAAAGCTCAAGGTTAACCTTTATAAGTTCGTTTATTGCGTAATCATCGTCTATAACTAATATTTTGTTCATACTCAAATTTTACTACAAAAAATATTCATACTACAATGTTAATAATTCTTAATAAAAATCAGACATTAGAATGATACATTATTGCGTGTTTTCAGGCATATTTTAATAAAAAGTTTTGTAAAAAATAAATTTTTAAGTGTAAATTTTACAAATTTTTTGATTTTTATAGTAATATGTTATAGCGAAAGCAATTTTAGTAGTAGTTAAATAAATATACATTTAGATAGGAGGCACATGAATTGGCAATAACATCACCTTTTACAGCTATTCAAGAGAACGGCAAAAAAGAGATCCACTTAGGACAACACGTATTAGCAGAATTTTTTGAATGTGATCCAAACACATTAAACAGTATTGATAAAGTAGAAAAGTATATGGTGGATGCCGCCCTTGAATGTGGTGCGACTATTGTCCAAAAATGTTTCCATATGTTTAACCCTTACGGAGTTTCCGGGGTTGTAATTATATCAGAAAGTCACTTAGCAATTCACACATGGCCTGAACTTGGTTATGCGGCAGTTGATTTATTTACCTGCGGTGACAAATGCGACCCGAAAATCTCTTACGAATTTTTGAAAAAGAAATTTAACTCTAAAAAAGCGACTTTTTCAGAACTCAAAAGAGGCATTATTGACGCTGAAACACTTAGACTTGCTGAAAAACCGTTTGAAGTTATGCAGCAGTTAGTAGATTAATTATAACATTATTAAAAACGTGAAAAAGTTATTAATAGAAAATTTAAAAGAACTCAAATCAAGCTTTGGCGCCTCTGGTGTCAAAGCTGAATTTGAATCCGAAGGTGCAACAATACAAGAAGTTGAAATTCTTAAAAATTTAGCAGACGAAGCCGGGCTTGATTTTATATTAAAAATCGGCGGCTGTGAGGCGCGTCGAGATTTAGACGATGCCGCAAAATTTGGGATTACTCATATCGTTGCCCCGATGATTGAATCTGAGTATGCATTTGAAAAATTTATAAAATGTGCGGCTTGCAGCACAAAAAATGTCGAATTATTTATTAATATTGAAACCATGACAGGTTACAATGCGCTGGACGATATTTTAGCAAACGAATTGAGCGGTAATTTGTCAGGCATAGTATTCGGGAGAAGCGACTTTGCCGCATCTATTCATATTAATGATGTTGAAGAGGGAGCCCTTCTAAACTTAGTCAAAAGTGTTTCTCAAAAAACATTGAAATATAACAAAAAATTTATACTCGGTGGCGGAATAAGCGCCAGCTCTCTGGAGTTTATAAATCAAATTCCATATCTTACCGGATTTGAAACAAGAAAAATAGTTTTTTCTAATCCAAAACCTGATGTAAAAATGATACAAAAAGCATTAGAATTTGAGATAAACTGGCTTGAATATAAACAGAGTTTTTCACCCGCAGATAAAGATAAAACACGTTTGGCGGTTTTGCTGCAGCGGTATTGCACAATATAAATTTATGTTAAAAAATTGACACAAATACATGACAACATATTATGCTTATCATATTATAATCACATAATCGGGAGGCAAGATGCTAGAAGATAAAAAAAAAAAAAAA
>CALUQJ010000052.1 GCA_944322865.1 Candidatus Gastranaerophilales bacterium | reverse complement strand
GGAATTGTTGAACTTTGGCATCAATTTGAGATATCTATTAACAAATAATTCAACAAAATTTAGTTTCTCTTCTTTTTGGGGGGTAAAATCATTGACAAATGCGCAGCTATACCCTAATGATTTTACAAATTCCTGCATAGCGTAAACCGAAAGACAGGCTCCTATATTTTTAGGAGGTAAATCTGCCAGCAAACCAACATCAAACTTTTGAACAGGGTATTTAGGTTTAGTCAGCAACCTTTTTCTTATATCTCTAAAGGTATATTTGCGATATTTTTTATCGAGTTTATCTATGTATTCCTGATAGTAATCAGGTACCCATTTTCTTTGCCATGGTTTTCCTAATCTACCGGCATAGTGTATGATAACCGGATGTTCTTTGGCATAATACATTTCTGCATCAGTGTAAACTGTTTTTAAGTCTTTGTATTCTGAAATGGCTCGGACGTCTGTATATTCATATAACGATTCAAATACACAGTATTTTAGCGGTAAATTTTTAACTTTATTACAGGTTATATTTAGTGTATCCATATCAAAGAACACTAGACGGCTGTTAAATGTTTTTATGGTGTTAAAAAACTTATCAACAGTTTTTTCTTCACGCATGAGTTTATTATTAAATACAATAAAACTTGATATATAGATATATTTATTTTTATTTTCTTCAAAATATCTTTCAGGTTGCAAATCCTTTAATGCTTCATTCAAAGTATTTGGCACAGCCGCTATCTCATAACCTTCAAGATCGGTATTATAAGCTTCTGATAAGTCTTCTTTTATCAGGACATCAACATCAGAATAGATAGCTTTATCGTATTCAGTGAGTATTTCAGGTGTCAAAAGCCTGTAATAAACAATTTCTGTCCAGCTTCCTTTGTTTCTCGGGGCGCCGTCAAATCTCGCAGGATCAATATAATGTAGTTTTAATTCATGTCTGGTACCTGCAACTAATTCTTGAATATTTTTTTCATCAGAAGCAGACAATCCAGAATGAAAAATTCTTATGTCATAAGTCGTTTCCGGTTTTGCTGTCTCCAACATACTTTTTATAGTAACAGCCGTCCCTAAAATTATTCTTGAATCTATACATAAAACAACAGGAATTTTAGCCATTAATTAATCTCCTCAAATTTTCAAGGGAGGTATCATACAGATTGTCTGCAACTTTTTTAAGGCTTTTTTGCATTTCTGCATATTTATCAGAGGTCATCTTAATGCCTTTTTCCATTGCCATATAATAATCTTCGTCTTTATCATAAAGAATTGAATTAGTATCATCAAATTCGTTTATCGGTCCAAAACTCCGCAAAATAATACAAGGCTTACAAAAGCCGTAAACCAGTTGGAAATTGCCGCTCGTACCGGACTCATTATATCTCACGTGGTTTTCAAGCCGCGTATCATAAGATGTTAAAAGAAAATCAGCTTTTTCAAGTTCATCATACATTTTGTCAAACGGCAGCCGACCCTTTATATCAAAATACCGGTGTAATTCTTTGGGCAAACCTTTTAAAGAACCTTTACCTACAACTGTAACTTTAAAATTCCGGTAGCCAAGTTCATGAAGTCTTGCAACTGCATTTATTATAAATTCACTGTTTTTCTTTTTTAGTGAAACCGCACCGACTGTGATAAAATTCGTTACATCTTTATTTTTAGGTGTAATTTTAACATCACCAAAATAATGCGGGTTAACAACAGTGCCTTGAGCGCCTTTATAATTCAATTTTCTTAAAATAATCAGATCATTGCGCCATGTGCCGGCATCTACCGCGTATTTTGCCTCGTGTTCTACAAAAAATAATTTCTTTTTATCTATATCCGTCGCAAAATGCGAATAACATTCATCAAAATGAATATCGTCACACAATTTGCCTACCGTTGTGACCATTAGTCCAGATGCTTCTGACAGATTAGAGGTCTTAAAATATTTATGGATAGCTTTTTGAGACATTTTGTTAATTGATATATTAGGGTGTTGAAATCGTGAAAACAACCCTTCTTTTATTCTATCCGGCGTAACCAGCACTGAAACATGATAGCCTAAATCCAGAAGATATTTTACATATCCCGGGACAACTTCCGAATGAGATTTGCTGCAAGGTTCCCAGACAAAAAAAGTATTGTCTTTGATAACCGGTTTAGATGCAGGAAAAATTAAATGCATAATCTTTTTTGTCAGTTGTGTTATACCTTTAGACATCAATAACCACCTTTTCTATCCTTTTGTTATATTAACACAAATAATAATGAATGTTCCTTTATTTATAGAAATATTAATTTCTATCAGAAATTTAAAATAAAAACTTGATAAACTGTATGTCGTAGCATACAATACAAGTATGAAACATATCATCTTTTATACATATTATTGGTATAATAAAGGGATAAAATATGAAAATTAAAAAAGAAATTTTAGCCAGATGCATAACGTTTGAAGATCATATTATGCAGGAATTACAGGATAGTGAGATGCAGAAGGAATATCTCCGACTAAATATTGAAGAATATGTAAAAGATGGGGATGCTAAACTATTTTTCAAAGCACTTGGAAGGGTTGTCAAAGTGCGGACGACAGTTAGCCAGCTTGCAAAAGATTTAAATATGAATCGTTCAAATCTTTCAAATATTTTGAAAGGTAAAGTGCAGCCGAGTTTTTATACGACAATGAAAATACTCAGGGGTTTGGGCGCTGAAATAGAAGTGAAATTCGCATAAATATATCACTATTTTATATAATGTTTGATTTTGGACTTTATGTAATAAATCAATCTGTTTGTCATAACTTTATCATAAGATGGTTTCAAATCTTCTGTTATTAATTTGCAAACATAATCTTTATCATACTGTTTTATTAATTTTTTAAATTCGTTTTGTATCTTTTTGCGGAAAAGTTTTCTTAATGATTTATTCCTTTTAATATTAGAATAGTAATTTAAAAAAGTATTAATTTCCCATTTCAGGAATTGTTTTTCCACCTCAGCGTATAAACCATTTGAACGTAAAAATTTTTCTACACTAACTGCAACAGGTATTATATCCAGACATTCAATATTATTTTTGAAGCGTTCAGTAACACTCGTTGGGTGAAACATTGTGTAATTATATAAACAATCTGTACTATAGGATATTTTATCTGCAAGTAAAAAACATTTTATATGGAAAATAATATCTTCAATTGTTAATTCTTCATCAAATTTGATATTCTTACTTTTTAAAAATGAAGTTTTATAAATTTTATTCCACGGGAAAAAATTATGGAAGATGTAATCTTTTATATCTTTATAAGAAAAGACTGTATTCTGATTAACTTTATCCTCTAGCTCATATATTTTCATAAAGTCCTTATTTGTCACAACGAAATTGTGAATTGTATCATAGATATTTGCATCAAAGAACAGAAAATCTGCATCATGATAAGTAATTTTGTCTAAAAGCTGCTGACAGGCAGATAACGGCAAACTGTCATCCGAATCAACAAAAAGAATATATTCACCCAGCGCTGCATCTATTCCTTTGTTACGTGCTGTTCCCTGACCAGAATTCTGTTGTTTAATTATTTTTATACGCGAATCTTTTAGCGCATATTCTTTAAGAATTTGTGCTGATGTATCTGTTGAACCATCATCAATACAAATAATTTCAAGATTTTTGTATGTTTGATTAATTATACTGTCGAGACAACGGCTGAGATATTTTTCTACATTATACACAGGTATGATGACGGATATTTTTTTATTCTCCATTTAGCAGCCCTTTCAAATTATCTAAAGATTTTCGATATAAATCTTGTACATATTGCAATAACATCTTTTGTTTAATCTGATATTCTTCTACCGGCATATTTATTGCGGTAATCATTGCCTGCATTAATTCATTATTCCTATCATATAAAATACTGTTGTCATCTGTAAATCCGTGGATTTTGGCAAATTTTTTACATATTATACAAGGTTTTGTAAAACCGTAAATTAGCTGAAACGCACCTGATGTACCGGTGGTTATATATCTTTCATGGTCAGGATTTTCCGGATCAAGAAGCGGTAAAAAGAAATCAGCATTTTCCATTGCGTCAAACATATTTTCAAAATCAAGCTTGCCCTTAAAATCAATATACCTGCTTACATTTTCCGGCATGTAAGAAAGATGTCCTTGAGACCCGATTACAGTTACCTTGAAATTTGTGATGCCTTTTGTGATTAATTTTTGTACTGTATTAATGAGTAGATCATGATTTTTACGTTGTTTTTGGATATTGCCTATTACTATAAAATCGGTTATTGAAACATTTTTGGGTGTAATTTTTACATCTCCGAAATAGTGCGGATTGACAACCGCAGGTTTGGGTATCATATTAACCGGCAAATCTGCAAGAATAATATTTTTACTTTTTTCCAATGTTAATTCATCAATGTATTCAGGCTGATGAGTTATGCTGACAAAATCTTTTTGCGGCTTTTGAATTTTACCCGAATATTTAAAGCAGCTTGAAACATTGTCCTGAAGGCAATTGACAGTGAGTTCAGAATTAAACACGATATAGTTATAAGATGATAGTTTTTTATTTTTCAGAAGATATTTTATTTCAAGTTTATTCAACTGATAGGTATGTAAGTTTTCTGATTTGAAACGTACAAATGCATTTCTGGAATAAGCTGGCGGGAAAACAACATCCACATTATATCCAAGATCCATAAAATATTTTGCGTATCCGGGTAATGTTTCATAATGGTGCTCGTTGAGTTCTACTATAAGAACAGCATTTTCCTCGAAATTTTGTTCAAAAAATTTATTTATATTTTGTATATTTTTTAAACTTAAATATTCAAATCTGTATTTCCTCCAGAAAAAAGTCAAAGTCTTATAATTTTTTTCATTTGAAAAAGAAAATATTTTTTTGAGTAAAAATTTCCAATCTAAAGTAACTCGAAATTTTATTAAACCTAAATTGATTAAAATATTTTTCTTTTTAAAAACAGATGTATAATTTCCGGTAGAATTGAACGCATAAGAATTATCGGCCAGATTATTTTCAATCATTTGTTTAACGACTGATTTATAAGTTTGAGCAGATGTGAATCTTAAAACAGTACGCACAGGATGCCGGTGTAAAATTTGTGTGTTATCAATAAATTCTATAAACTCATTTGTTTCATTGATATACCAGATTAACGGTACTTTATTCTTTAAATGGTCTACAAAGGGATAAGCTGTGGTATTATTAGCTATGACAAGATTGAAACATTTAGCATATTCAATTATTTTATCAAAATGTTTGTCGTAATCATTGTTTAAGATTTTAATGTCAAGTCCGTCAATATATAAATGATCTTTTACAGGAAAGTCATTTACAGAAACTACTGTGCATGAATATTTTATTTCAGAAATTGCTTTAATTAGATGCAGGAGATTCGTTTCTCCTGCATCAGAAAATAAATTATCTGTAAAAACAAGGATTTTATCTTTTTGCACATCACTGTATTTATATTGCTGCATAATATACCTAATTCTAATTTAACAGTTAGTATTATACTTTAAATAGAACTTTTTAACAATTTTGCGCAGCGGATTTTTTATTTGCGGCGGCAGTATTCTGTATATAAACATAACAGGTTTCGGGTATTTGCCTGCATTAAGATATTTTTTGTTTAATTTTTTTAGATTCTTTTTACCTTGTGATATTTCTTTTAAATACGCATTTCTTTTAGGATGCGATATTGAAGAAGAAATAATATTCTGATTATACTTAATCGCAGCTTCTATAGGCACTTCTTTAACTAAACGCGCTTCTTTTTTGATAATTTTATTAAAATATTCCTCACCTTTAGCAGTATTCAAAAGTACTATAGATGTTCCCTTCCGGTCATTCAAGGAAGTATCAAATTCATCAACACCCCAGAAATCGCCAAGAGTTATATCTGCAACACGCGGCAGTTTATTAAATTTACAATCTACACAGCAGTCATTAATACTCATATTTGCGAGAAAAGCCTGCATATATGTATCTTCAAGTCTGGACAGCGAATGCGTGGAAGCTTTAGTGTTAATAGTTATAATCTGTTCTGGACGCCAACCATTGATTTTATCTCGCATATTTATGCTAACAAGTTCACTTCCAAAATTATTCATACAATCTTGTTTGTACATTTCAAAAACTTTCCGCGACGGCACACCGTGACAAATTATTTCAAGAGTAAGCAAATTTTCGTAATCTTTGCCTAAGAAAAATTTTAAACCGGCTATCTGGCATGGGGTGCCGGAATAAAGTACATTCCGTCCTTGTTGAAGTGCGGATTTTGCTTCTTGATATGTATTTTTATTAATACTCTGTACATATTTAGAAATTTGCATCGGTAAAGTTTCTTCAACATTTTGTGCCATAGTGTGACAGACTTTCAGTTCCTTATCATATACCGCGCCAAACACTACGCCATTGTTATTCACAATATAGCGCGCAAGTGCAGGAAACGCGCCGCCGGATGAAGAATTAAGTCTTATTTGTTCATCATTATTTATAAAAGCATAAACCTTGGGTGATAAAGTATTATCTGACACATAGTGCAGAACCGGACAATTTTTTTCACATAATCCACATTTTGTACATTTATTTTTATCAATTTCTGGTTTTAAAAAACCTTTTTTATCTTCAATCATTTTTATAGCGGAATGTGGACAGATATTTGCACAGGCACCGCATCCTGTGCAGGTTTCGAAATTGAGTTTATCCATTAAATTTTATCCTTATATAAGTCGCAAAATCTTGAATAAATTTAGGAAGATATTCTGATATAGGAACCCATATATACCATAACGCCTTTTTAATTTGATATTTTAGTGTTGCCTGTTTTTGTAATTTTTTAACGAGAAATTCCAGATATTTAATTCTACAATTAATTTTTTGGTCTGTCACTTTTACAGGTTCCTCAAGAGCATTTTTTAGAAAATGCAATCCTTTCTGTGCTTCGCGCTCAATTATCCGGTTAACATTTTCATAGTCACAGCTAAATAAACAGTCTTTTTGTAAAATTTCACTGTAAGAATTAATACATCTATTTTCGATGTTCAGTAAAGATAAAATCGACTCAAATCTTGTATAAGCCATACCGCTATTTGCAAGGCATACAATAAAAGGCTTGTTAAACATTATGGCAAAGCAGATGCCGTGAAAAGAATCTGTAACGAGAAATTTACAATTTTTTATTGCAGCCAGCCAGTTTTCTACAGATGTATTTGAGTTTGCAAGTTCAACTATTTGGGTGTTGTATTGTTTTTCTAGATATTTGCGTGAACTATAATATTCTTTATTCGGGTCAAGTACATAAGATACAATATTGTTTGAATAATCAATTGTTGCATTAGTGATTAATTTATCATAATAAGATTTATCTAAAATAAAAACAGGATCAATAATCCACTCAGCCTCAATCCCCATTATATCTCGGCAAATATCGACTCCGACATTTTCTCTTACTGATACGTAATCAAATGATTGCAGTGAGTCTTTCATATTTTGGATTGTTTCGGGAGTATTTTCCTCTAAAAATTTTTCTTTATCCACTCCAAAACTTGCTGAAAAAGCTATTTTTTTGCTGTCAGGTTTTACAAAATCAAGCAGATATTCTTTTAACTTGTGTCCTGTATAAAGTGGTCTGAAAACCTGATCGGAGCCGACAATAAATTTATCAGCTACGTTGTTTAATGAATTGACATCATTTATAAAATTCGGCGATGTATTTAAATATTTATTCCAGAATTTAATTGAACAATTTTTGCTTTTAGATTTTTTCTTTGTCACTTGAAAAGCATTATTTACCAGTTCCGGATTGTAGTTAAGATTTTTTAAAATTTCTTGCAATGCGTAAGCTGTTAAATTTGCGCCATAATTATTTTCCGTGTGCCACAGATTAAATATAAATACTTTATTCTCTTCCATAAACTATCCTATTCATTTGTAATTATGAATGAAACTCTCTTATGTAGGCTTTAAATTGTAAAAATTCCTGAAAATATTCGCCTGATATATTGATTAAAATTGAATTAACTTTGTCTAAATTATATTCATGAGATATTGAATTACGTGCATTAGGCATGTCTATCCATAATTGCCCGTTAGAAATTACCTCAAAAGAAAAAGCTTCTTTTATTACTTCTTTGGGTAAATATACCTTAACGCCATTCTCGTCAAGATAATCTTTTAATACTTTCCAGGCAAGCTCAAAACAGACCTCAAAAGACTGTATTAAAGCCATATGTGTTAATATATTCATACAGTTATTTTTATAAGCATTAACAGCCTCCGATAAAATTTCAAAAGCTCTGTTAAAACTCTCTATTCTTTCTTGTAATCTTGACATCACCGACCTCTTTGTTTGTACAAAAATAGAATAACACAAAATAAGCATAATTTTAAAGTTAATGCAAAATGATTTGAACATAATACAAACACAATCGTTATATAAATGTGGAAAACAAAAGGAGAATATTTATGAAAAAATTTGTTATTGGATTGTTTATGCTGGGAATTGTTAGTAATATTGCATTGCCGGTTTGTGCTGAATGTAACTGTACAGCCAAAGACATACTGTATAATTTAAAACATTCATATAGTTCAGATTTAAATGATATCTTTGAAACCATGCTTAACGGCGCATCATTTGGAGCACAGGACGCATTTGCAGGTTTAATATATGATGTAAAAGACGAAACAGAATTTAAAAATGCATTAAAATATTATATAAACAATAACTGTAGCGTCTCTGACAATCAAATAATATGCCGATAATGTTTATTCACTATTGGGCTTATAAAAATTGAGAAACTTTTAGCAATTTAATATATTTTAGACTTGACTTGTTGTATCTTTTTCGATACAATATAACTATGAAAGAAATTATTTATTATAAGACTTATGATAATAAATGCCCTTATCTTGAATATTTAAAGAAAGGTATGAATAAAATGGATATAGAAAAAATCAAATCAGAAAATATAACTCACGAAGAACACATGAATAATGTTTTGCAAGATATAGAATATCAAAAAATGTATTTAGATGCAGCTATACAAGAATTTATCACTGAAGGTGATTATGATTTATTTTTTCAGTCTTTAGAACAAGTTGTTAAGGCACGCATGAGTATAAGTGAATTTTCACAAAAAACAGGAATAACAAGAGCCGCATTATACGAAATGTTCAAGGGTGAACGAGTTCCGAGATTAGATACAATCGGCAAATTATTAAAAGAACTCGGATTTTCTTTACATGTTGCCTGATTACAGTTTCATACCCTTAGAAAGGGGCTCATCCGCATCATACGCCAATAAAAAACTCCCCATAGGGAGTTGATAATAATGGGGCGGGAGATGTGTACTTGTTACAACCATTGACCGGAATAATTTTGCAGGAACTTGAAAAATTACCAGTTGAAGAAATGCTCTGTTACACATGACGCATAATAGGTACGCTTTACAGATTTACATATAATTCTTATTATTAGGATATATTAAGAAATTTACAGTGACTCTATAAGATTACGTATTTCGACAAATTTGTTCTATAAATGTAGCTATTTCATCTAATGCCTTTTGTTGCGTGTCCTTTGTTTTAAACTGATGTTCCCAAACTCTTAATAAATGCCAGCCATTTTGTTTGTAGAAATTATTTACTTCTTTATCACGGTTAATATTTCTTTCTATCTTATTATCCCAGTATGAATTATTACTCTTTGGTCTTATAAAGTGTAGAGGACACTTATGCCAGAAACAAGAGTCCAAGAATATTGCTATTTTATACTTTTTGATTGCTATATCTGGCTTTCCTGGCAACTCTTTAACATTCTTTCTAAAACGGATACCTCTATGCCATAATTCTTTACAGACAATGCTTTCCATTTTAGTATTCTTGCTCTTTATTGCCTGCATATTCTTTTTTCGCTGTTCTTTAGTCAGATTATCCATATAACTATTGTAATACAATAATGATAACTATAGGCATAAATTGTAAACATATCTATAGATTTTGCATTATGTGCTTATTTATGATAAGTTCTTATCAGGGAGAATGATAAGAATGCAACTTTGTATTGAAGAAGATAGTAAGCAGTCGAATAAAACAACACTTACAATAAGACTTGCAGAATTATTCTGTGGACCTGGAGGGATTGGTTTAGGTGCTTCTCTTGCTGATGTACCTGGCGTAAAGATTGAACATGTATGGGCAACAGATTATGACAAGGACTCTTGTGAAACATATCAAAGTAATTTACACCCTAAAGCTATTATATGTGAGGATATAAGGAAACTGGATTTTAATAAATTATTGAAATATGGAGAGATAGATTGTCTAACATTTGGATTTCCTTGTAATGACTTTAGCACTGTCGGAGAGCAAAAGGGACTTCATGGAGCATTTGGGCGTTTATACGAATATTGTGTAAAGGCATTAAACACGTTCAAACCTAAATATTTTGTAGCAGAAAATGTCAGCGGTCTTAGAAACGCAAATGATGGGAATGCATTAAATAAAATATTAGAAGCTTTCAGAAAAACCGGATATACGCTATACCCTAACTTATACCATTTTGAAGATTATGGCATTCCACAAAAACGGCATAGGGTTATTATTGTTGGCATAAGAAATGATATAGATGTTGTATATAAAGTGCCATCAACCCATCCTTTCTCCTGTATTGACAATTCTGTTAAAACTGCTCTTAGCAATATTCCAACAAATGCAACAAACAATGAAATAACTGCACAGTCAGCTGTTGTCGTTGAAAGACTAAAACATATTAAAGAGGGTGAAAATGCTTTTACAGCAAATTTACCGCCTCATTTAAGATTAAATGTAAAAGGAGCTAAAATAAGCCAGATTTATAAACGTTTAAAGGCTGATGAGCCTTCTTATACAATTACTGGAAGCGGTGGCGGTGGGACGCATGTTTACCACTACAAAGAAAATCGAGCTTTAACTAATCGAGAAAGAGCTCGTTTGCAGACATTTACAGACGATTATGTGTTTACAGGGTCTAAAGAAAGTGTTAGAAAACAAATAGGTATGGCTGTACCGCCACGTGGTATTAAAGTTATATTTGAAGCCCTATTGAACTCTATTGCTGGTAATGAATATGAAACAATGGAGGCTAAGATTTAGTGTCCTCAATTATCTTAAAAGAACATTTATTTGACGAAATATTAGTTAAGCCAGCAAAGGATTGTGATACATTGTGTATTGTTTCAGGTTTTGCTACCCCATCTATGGTTGCTCACCATTTAGAAGCTGTACAGAAAGAGTATGACATTGATAATACACGCCTAAAACTTATTATAGGAATGACTCCAAACGGAATATCTAAGCCCCATCATGAAAACTTTATTAAATTAGTAAATGATAGGAATGGGTTGTTTGAGTGTTCATATATAAATCTGGACTCTTTCCCTATACACACTAAGCTATATACGTGGTTAAAGAATGACGTGCCGACTCAAGCATTTCTTGCCTCTGCAAACTATACTTTAACGGGGTTTAAAAGACAGCAAGATGAGGTTGCTTGTTTATGTAATCCATTGGAAGCCTATAATTATTATAATTCTAAAATCGGTAACTCAATATATTGCACATGTGACGAAGCCAGTAATATGGCTGTAGAGCCACAAAGGCAACAAAGACCTAGCTTACGTCAAAGTGAAATACAAGACGAAACTGTAACTATTGATACTACAAACAGTGTAAAACTACCTTTGTTTTCAGTTAGAGATAATCGTGTTCCCGTCCATAGTGGATTAAATTGGGGACAAAGAGATGGACGGGAACCTAATCAAGCCTATATTGGTATTCCAAGTAATATAGCACGTTCTAAGTTCTTTCCTCCACGAGGAGAGCAATTCTCTGTTTTAACAGAAGATGGGTTTCCTTTTATCTGCGTAGTTGCTCAACAAGGTGACAAAGCTATACACACACCGAATAATAATAGTGAATTAGGTGAATATTTCAGAAGAAAATTAGGTGTTCCTCTTGGAGCTCCAGTAACCCTGGAAGATTTAGATAGATACGGAAATAGATATGTAACATTTACTAAAATAGATGAGGAGGAGTATTATATGGAATATCCTCCCCATGCTGATGATTAAAATAATGCCCTTTAAGGCTATATAAAGATAACGGAAACTGCCGACATAGCTGTTAAATTACTTTGTTATTATCATTTGTACGTTCAATAATTAAACCATCGTCTCTATTATATGCCTAATTTAGATTTTACCTGCCTCTTTGTCAGAGTTTTTAACCTTGTAATTTTTCTGACATATAATCTCATACAGATTAATCTCCTTTTAATTGAGTTAGGGCTGTATTATATAATATTATGTCTAAAAAACGTTCGTTATATGAACGTAAAATTTCTTAAACAATTTACGTCTATTTAACAGCTTAACACTATTTAATATACGTCTATTAAATGCTTGACATTTTACAGACGTTATGTAATAATAGAAGTATGGAAGTAACAAATAGGAGATAAGATTATGAACAACAACGAACTTAGAACCACAGTAGCAGAATTACAGAACCTTTACAATCAGGCAGAAGCAATTAAGGCAGAAATTACAGCAAGAGAAGCACAAATTAAGCAAGAAATGGAGAACCGAGAAGTTGAAGTTATCGACTTAGGCACTGCAATTATTAGATTTACATCAATCCTTTCAAACAAATTTGACACAAAAAGATTTAAGGCTGATTTTGCCGACATTTATAATATGTTCCTTAAGCAAGTTCCCAGCAGGAGATTTACAATAGCGTAGGGGCGAAAGCCCCTCCTATTGCAGGAGATAATAGTATGATAAATTTACAGGAAACATCAGACAAATTGCTTAGTTGCATAGGGTTAATGCACGCACTTAATTACATGGTATGGAAAATTGAAGGTGTTGACAGTGAATATAGAGAAGCATTCAACAGTGTACTTTCGATTGGTGAATACCTAGAAATGGATTTACGCAATATTTACAGCACTGTACAGATGGAGTTATGATTATGGCAGAGAATAGAGTTTACGCATATTGCAGAGTGTCAAAGAATGACGGCACTATGACCATTGAGAACCAGACTCACACAATCGAGCAATGGGCAGAAAATAATAATATTAAAATTTCTGCTTATTATAAAGATGAATGCAAAGGAGATACCCCCATCGAAAAACGTTCTCAACTCCCTGTTTTATTAGATAACCTCCGTAGTGGTGATACCGTTGTTGTGGTGGAAGTTAGCCGTTTGCACCGTAGTGCGTATGGATTAGAACACGTCTACCGTATTATCACAGAAGAAAAGCAAACGGAATTTATAACACTGGATGAAAAAGAGAAAATCTTATGTACTACTGGGACTGATAGAGATGACCTTTTGCAAAAAAAAAAAAAAAAAATCGTACTAACTGTTATGGCTACTATGGCTGAAATAGAAAAGAAAAATATATC
>CALUQJ010000051.1 GCA_944322865.1 Candidatus Gastranaerophilales bacterium | reverse complement strand
AATGTAGCGCAGCTTGGTAGCGCACCGTGTTCGGGTCGCGGGGGTCGCAGGTTCAAATCCTGTCATTCCGATTTTTTCGTATATATAAAACAATAATTTAATTATAGGAACTAATCTTTCTTCAAATACTTTTTAAAAACTTTCTTCGCCTCTTCTAAATCATAAACTTTCGGCTTTTTAGACATATATTTCTCTATATGTGTTCTGAACTCCCTGAAATATATCTTTCTTGTCCAATCAATAAATTCATCAAAATCTTTACCGCTAAAAAGATACAAAATACTATTATGCTTATCCTTTTTCACACCTAAAGTCATATATTTGTCTGTATTTGCATTCAAATCTTCACGAAATTTTGTCACCCCATGCGTATGACCTTTTATCTTTATAAACTTTCCAAATGCCGGTTGGGAGTTGTTCACACTGTTAGTATACATATCAATTTCCTGTTATAAGTATTGGTTTTAACATGAAAACACCAAAAAAATAAATTTGCTATCAATTGTTAAAAATTGGTTAAAAAAACAGGACTCTATGTAAAACAGAGTAATAATATAAGTGTAGAAAGTAAATGGTAATTGAAAGGAGTAAATTATGAAATTCTTAATTAAAAAATCACCGGACGGTTTTATAAAATCAGTTAACGATGAAATCAGTTCTATCTTGAACAGAAATTTTGACAGCTTTTTCCCTGAATATATTTTTAATGAGGAAATGGACAAATATGCAATGCCTGTAGAAATTCACGAAAAAGAAAAAGAATACAGTGTAAAAGCTGAATTACCAGGCGTTAAAAAAGAAGATCTTGATATCGATATTGATAAAAATCATATCACTATTAACGCTAAAAAAGAAGAAGAACACAAAGAAGATACTAAAGGTTACAGAAAATCAGAATTTAAATACGGCGAATTTGCAAGAACTGTTTATTTCCCTCAAGAAATTGATGTTGAAAAAACAAAAGCAAAACTTGAACACGGCATTTTGTCCATAGAAGCTCCAAAATTAGCCGCTGAAAAAGGTAATCTGAAAAAATTAACTGTTCAATAATACAGCTTAATAATTTCCTAAAATGCAATGTGATTTTTCACATTGCATTTTTTTATACCACAAATTGCCTGACTGTTTAATTCTAATTTAACAAATTTTATTCTAGACTAACATTAATATTCTATTCAATAGATATATTTTTAATAAAAATATGCCTGTTAGCCAGTTAAGATATTAAATCATTATTGCTATTTTAATTAAATAGGAGGGCATATGAATCTAAAAGAAAAATTGGGCAGACAGATACAACTTATCCGTAAAAAGCAACGCATGACACAGGAACAATTAGCCAAAATTATCGGCGTTGATCCTAAAAGCATAAGTAAAATAGAAAAAGGTAACAACTATCCGTCCCCAGACAATCTGGAAGCTATTGCCAGAGTATTAGGAGTTTCTGTATACGAGTTTTTCTTATTTGAAGAAACAAAATCGGTTGAAATGATGAAGAACGAAATAATTAATGCTATCAACCGTGATCATAAAACTTTAATGTACTTATATCATATGCTCAAAGTTCTTTAAGTATTCAATAGAACGCAACGACATTTTTTCAGCCTTTAATTTCTTGTTCTTGCGCTCCTTCTTTTCTAATTCGACAGGCTCAAGAATACCCCAGTTTGAATTTATAGGCTGAAAGTTGTTGTGCGCATTATCGCTAATATAGTTTGTTAAAGCCCCGAGAACAGTTGTTTTAGGTAATATTAACAATTCCTTATTGTTAACATATCGCGCCATATTGATGCCTGCAAGCATTCCTGAGGCTATTGATTCTGTATAACCTTCAGTACCTGTAATTTGACCTGCAAAAAACAGATTTTTTCTTTTACGTGTTTGTAAAGACGCCTCAAGAAGTTTAGGAGAATTTATAAAAGTATTTCTATGCATAACTCCATATCTGACGATATTTACGTTTTCAAGTCCCGGTATTGACTGTAACAGTTCTTTTTGACTTCCCCATTTGAGATTGGTTTGAAATCCTACAAGGTTGTAAAGTGTTTTTGCAGAGTTGTCCTGTCTTAACTGTACAACCGCATAATTTTCTATTCCGGTTCTTTTATCGACAAGTCCAACAGGTTTCATAGGTCCAAAACGCAATGTGTCTACCCCGCGGGAGGCAAGAACTTCTATTGGCAGACAGCTTTCAAAAAATTTAGCACTTTTTTCAAACTCTTTTAATTCTATTTTCGGGGCATTAATTAGGATATTATAAAAATTTTCATACTCTTCGCGGTTCATCGGACAGTTTATATAAGAAGCTTCACCTTTATCATAACGGCTCGCATAAAAAGCTTTATCAAAATTTATACTGTCTTTTTCGACAATCGGTGCGATGGCATCAAAAAAATGTAAGTATTCACTTTGGGTAAATTCTTTTATTGACTCTGCTAGTTTATCACTTGTTAAAGGACCGGTTGCGATTATGACATTTCCGTCAGGAATTTCGGTTATTTCTTTGCGTATAACGGTTATATCCGGATTGTTTTCAATTTTTTCAGTAACCGTTTTGGAAAATTTTTCTCTATCTATTGCAAGAGCACTGCCGGCAGGCACAGCGCATTCGTAAGCTATTTTTATTAATTCACCGCCGAGGAGTTCCATTTCTTTTTTTAAAAGACCGGAGGCATTGGAGGTATCAAAAGAGCCAAGACTGTTGGAACAAACAAATTCTGCGAATTTATCTGTCTTGTGCGCTCCTGTAGTTACTGTCGGACGCATTTCATATAGTTCAGTTTTTATACCTCTTTTTGCCAGCTGTAAGGCTGCCTCTGAACCGGCAAGCCCGGCGCCTAAAATACTTACTTTCATATGTTTAACTTTAACAAATACAAAAATACAAGTCAATTTGTACAAAAATAATATGTTTTTTTAACTAAAAATACAATTTTATTAAGAAATATTTCATTTGTTGTTATATTTGTAGTAAAAGACTTGAAAAATGATTTTGATTAAGTATGATAAATACACTTGTTCAATGTTTTTTTTGTAAAGGTTTTGAAACATGTTGTAAAAAAACAGGCAATAAGTAACCCCCAACGGTTTTATATATAAGTAAAAGTGTAGTATAGTTAGTGGCAAAAGTAGGGATATGGCAGTAAAATCAGTAAATCAAACGCTAAAATTCAACAGCGAATATAATCTTCAAAAGAACGAAAAGCAGCAAAATAAACATTACACCCCGTCATTTCAAGGTTTTGGGAACCCGATTACAGTCGTAATGGATGCAATTGATCGTGGCGGCTTTGCGGCATCATTTATAGCGCAGGACGGTATCGGCATGGTTGCTCCGAGAATTTGGGAAGGTCTTAACCGTAACCGTAAACGCGAAAAAGATCCTGTAACAGGCGAAGAAACAGGTAAAAAAACAGGACCTTTGAACTGGGAATTTGCACGTCGTGAAGGTATTCGTGAAATTTTAAGCGGACCGAGTGCATTTATTATTCCGGCTATTATGCTTGCCGGCATAAAAAAATGGTCTGGTACTGCAAACAATGTTCATGTTGACCATATTAATGCATTAGGTAAAAGTTTTGCTGATTTCGCAGAAACCAATGCGGATGTTTTAGATAACATAGCAAAAGCCGCAAACGGCGCAAAAGAACAGGCAACTCTGGCTGCTAAAGAAAAATTCTATGAAAAAGTATTTAAAAACGTATTAAGCACATCCCTCGAAAATAAACTTACCGCTGATGAGCTGGCTAAAACAGCACAAGAATTTACAAAAGAGTACATTAATATAGAAAATGCGCCTTCAAAAGGTCACTGGAAAACCTTTATCGGTAAGGCAGTACCGGAATCCGCTGAAGATTTGCAGGGCGCATTAACTGACCGTTACATGAATTTGCGTAAAAAACTGCTGCCTTCTTCTATTAACGAAATGGATGCAGGAATAACAGTTGAAGGTACAAACAAAGTTGTTAAGACTAATTTCAGTAAAATTCTTTCCAGTTTGAGTGATTACTCAAATGATGTACTTAAAAACGCCCCGAAATTTATCGAAAAACATGGAACGGAAGATTTAGAGAAATTCCTGAAAAACTTTAACAGCAGACGTATCGGAACAAGAATTGTATCTATCGTATCTATGTTTGCGGCTGTTGTAGGGTTCTATACAATTATTCCGAAACTTTATAATTTAGGTTTAAAACATGACCCTGGACTTGCGGGTCTTGAGGATGAAACATCTGCGCATACTCAACAACCGCAACAACCGCAACAAGCTCAGCCGCAAAAAACTGAAAAAGCCGCAGATATTCCTGCAAAAGATGCAAAACCTGAAGCACAGCAGAATGCTGATAAAACCGAAAAAGCAACAAATAAAACAGGTGATGTAGCGTTTACCGGTGCATTCCAGACTGCAAGCAGAAAACTCGGTGAAATTGTAAACGACAGCGCTGCAACTAAAAAAATAATTGATAAATTTGAATTTAACGGACCTTCAATGTCAGTTCCGGCAATGTTAACATTGTTGTTCGGGTTCTGCTTGCCGCCTCGTTATCAGAATGCAAAAAGTGATAAAGAGCGTAAAGAAATTCTTGTTCGTGATATTTCAAGTTTTTCAGCAATCTTGTTTGGTGCCAATGCATTGTCACGTTTGACATCTGATGCGTTCGGTAAAACCTTCGGACTTGTTCTCAACGTAAAACCACAGGATCATAACAAGTCTATCTTCCATCAGGTTAAAAACTACTTAACCCCGGGAAAAGGTATTGATGTATTGAAAGGTGCACAGATAGATTCTAAATATAGTAACCTAGAAGGTTATAAAGACAGAATAGTCGGTTTTATCGACTTCCTGGAGGACAATGGCGGCAACGCTAAGAAAGTATTCAAAATGGATAAAGGTTTACGTGCCGAAGTTGAATCAATCCTCGGAAAATCTTTGAGTGAAGTTTCAATTGATGAACTGAAAGAAGCGATGAAAAAGGCTGATGATGAATTACTTAAAGGTAGTGATTCTGCTTTAGCAAAATCAATGAAGAATATCTATGCTAAATTTGGCGCTAAGAATAAATTCATTAATATTGCAAAGACATGTAACAGTACATTCGGCTTCCTGTCAACAATAGTACTTGTACCATTGTTTATGATAGGAATAGCAAGATACTGTGAAAACATGACTAAAAAGCGTGTTGCACAGGAAAAAGCAGAAAGAGCGGCAGAGGCGGCAAAAAATGCCCCTATGGCTAACCTCAAAAACATGCTGACACATGTTATGCCGTCACAAAAACCTTCTATGACAGGATTTTTGAAAGAAAGCGTGTAAAAAGCACTTCTGATAAAACTTTTTCATGTGATTAATATTATACAAAGTTATAAAATTCTGCATTTACTGATAATGCAGAATTTTTTTAACATGATTTAATGGAAGATTTTTTATTCGTCTTTAGCCGGATTATTTTTCACTAAATTTGTGATATAATTTTTTTGTAAATGGAGAAATAAATATGACTTTAAGAAATGAACGTGTAAGAAAAGAATTAATGCGTGATATCTCAGAGATTTTAAGAAAAGAAATCCGTGGTCTGGCGGGGGTCGTGTCAATTATTGATGTAGAAGTTTCACATGACAATTCTTTTGCAAAAGTTATATACAGTGTACTCGGTTCTCCTGAACAGATTGAAAAATCAAAAGAAATAATCGAAAAAAGCACGCCGAAAATAAGATTTGAAGTCGGCAAACGTATACGTTTACGACTAACTCCTGAATTAAAATTTGTGTATAGCGATTCTTTTGAAAAAGGATCGCGAGTAACCGAGATTATTGACAAAATATCCCGTGGAGAATTGTAATTGTGACCAGCACAAAACCGGAATATTTCGGGTTTTTAAATATTTATAAGCCTGCGGGTATGACTTCTCACGATGTGGTGTCTAAAGTCCGCCGGCTGACCGGAATAAAACAGGTCGGACATACCGGAACGCTTGATCCTTTTGCAGAAGGTGTTTTACCAGTGTGCTTAGGCAAAGCTACACGGCTTATTGAATATCTGACTGATGATAAAGAATATATCGCAACTGTTCAGTTTGGGAAAAATACCGATACATATGATGTAGAAGGTAATATCACTGATGTATCAGGAGTAAATATTACAGAACATGACATTCTCGTTTCTTTGAAAGACTTTGAAGGCGAAATAGAACAGCTCCCGCCTATTTATTCAGCGATAAAAGTTAACGGGAAAAAACTATATGACTACGCAAGAAAAGGGGAAGAAGTCGAGATAAAGCCGCGCAAAGTTGTTATAGAAAAGATTGAATTAAAAAACTTTGATGAGGAAGTCCAAGCTGCTGAAATTTTGATTAAATGTTCAAAAGGGACTTATATCCGCTCTATTGCCCATGATTTAGGTGTAAAAACAGGTGCTTACGCATATTTGACTAAATTAATCCGTACACAGGCAGGAAAATTCAGGTTAGAAGATACAATAAAGCTTGAAAATCAGGACTGTTTTACGTCTGACAGACTGATTAATCCGCTTGATGTTTTGGATTTGCCGCAGGTGCCGATAGAGCAGGCGGAAATGGAAAAAATCCGGCATGGACAGCCGTTAAAAAATAGAAAATTTAAAAATAATCAATCTGTTATTTTGGTTTATAATGATAATGTAATTTGTGCTGTCGGTATGACGGAATACAGCCAAATTAAAGTTAAGAAAGTGTTTATATAGTATGAAAAAGTTAGTTACTTTATTAATCTGCCTGTTATTTTTTAATACTGTGCAGGCAAGCAGCAATTGTTATGAAGAATTTAAATGTCCGGAAGAAACCGGTTTGACATCTTCTTACTCAAGATTTTTCAGTAATTTGACCGGAAACAAATTTCTCGCTGAAAAAATAGCACAAGCTATAATCAAAAAAAATATTAAAAAAACAGCACAGGGAGATTTTAGCGTAAAAATAAAATCCTACAGTGCAACAGATATGAAAGCAGGGCGGTTTAAATCTTTTGAACTGAACGGTAAAGATGTTAATTTTGAAGGGATTTATCTTTCAGAATTTAATCTTAAAACAATATGTGATTTCAATTATATAAATTTGGATAAAGACTGGAATATGACGGTTGTAAACAACTTGCCTATGACATTTGATCTGACAATAACAGATGCGGATCTTAATAAAACAATGTCAACAGAAGAATATACACGTGTTCTGAATGATATTAACATGCTAGGCAGCGGTTTGTTTACGATAGAATCATCCGAATTACGGATTAAAAACGACAAAATATATTACATATTAAAATACGCAATACCATTTGTCCGAAAACCACAGGAAGTAGTGATAAGTGCCGGACTTACCGTAAAAAACGGCGATATACGATTTGCAGACGCGCGTATACTTAATAAAGATTTTAAATTAAAAGCAGAAAAATTGTCCTCTGTTTTAAATTATATTAATCCACTTGATTTTTCTGTAAAAATACTGGAAAATAAAGATGCAAGATTAAATATAAAAGATGTTTCAATTGCGGATAACAAAATAACAGTTGACGGAACGGTCATTTTGTTGAAAGATATAATCAAAGAATAAGGAATTGAATTATGCGAAAAGATCAAAAGGTATTTTTGGGCACACTTGCAGTAATAATGGTTGCGATATGCGGCTATACCGCGATGAAAGTTTTATATAATGATGAGCAGGCAGCGACCGGACCTCTTTTACCTGTACAGGAACAACCCGCAGAACAACCTTCTGAAGATCAAAAACCTGTAGAAAAAGAAAAGGTTTATGTAAATGTCTTTTTTATCGGGCAGGATGAGAATAATTACGAAGTCTACAAAGCAGTTAAACGCGAGTATGATGAAGCGGTAGATGGTGAAAAAATTAAATTTGCAATAGACAGCCTTATAATGGGTCCCAAACCGGAAGAAAAGGCTTATGGTGTATATTCAGAAATTCCGTCAGGCACCCGCGTAATATCAATTACCGAACGACCGGAGGGGGTAATTATTAATTTATCTTCAGAATTTGAAGCGGGCGGCGGAACAGACAGTACTTACAAACGTATTTATCAGTTAATCAAAACCGCAAAACGTAATACAGAAAAACCGGTTTATCTGTATATAGAAGGTCGCAAGGCAGATGTAATCGGCGGTGAAGGTATTATGTTAAATCAACCGCTAAACGAAAATTCACTGGATGGTTAATCTGTTATGGAAAAAGATTTAGAATACTATCTTAATTTAAATTGGACCTTGATAGAAGGACAAGATCTGGACTTTGAGGGTAATCCTTATTTTTATATTGAGATAAAGGAGTTGCCGAGTTTTGTTTTTTGTGCAAAGACACAGGAGAAAGCACGTGCAAATTATAAACAACAGTTGGCATTGACATTAAAGATTATGCTTGAAGAAGGTGATGAGATAATAGAACCGGATGATTACGATGACGAACCGGATTGGGAAAGCCTTTGCCCGTGAGCCAAAAGGTGCCAGAAACACCAATACACTCTGGTTGGTTGTAATTGATTACGTCCGATACGAGTATACAGCAACTTCACTCCTTTTTGTAACTACTTAGTGTCTTGTAAGTTTGGTTATAGTCTACAGTGGCTAGCCCCTGAAATAAATTCAGGATGACAAAACTGTTCAATTAGCACGATTTCGCTTTAATTTATTTTTGTGTTATTTTAATGTACAGGATGAAGCCGGATAAATGGAGAAAATTTATGGTAGAAATTAGACAAGAA
Organism: Candidatus Gastranaerophilales bacterium; assembly: GCA_944322865.1. Classification (GTDB taxonomy): domain Bacteria; phylum Cyanobacteriota; class Vampirovibrionia; order Gastranaerophilales; family Gastranaerophilaceae; genus CALUVH01. The sequence continues at coordinate 4,813 of CALUQJ010000051.1, read as the reverse complement.
TTTATAGATCAAGCAATTAAACTTTCCCGCGGAGCAGAGGTTTTACCGGGTGGGATTGAAGAATTGGCGGTTAAATTACAGCATGCACATGATACAAACACCCCTCTCAGAGTAAAGCTTGGTATGGATCCTACAAGACCGGATTTGCACCTAGGGCATACTGTTGTTATGCGCAAATTAAGAGAATTTCAAAAGCTAGGGCATAAAATTGTTCTAATCGTAGGTGGCGCAACCGCTATGATAGGCGATCCTTCCGGCAAGTCTGAAACACGCCCGTCTTTGACTAAAGAACAGGTAGAAGAAAACGCTAAATCTTATTTTGAACAGATGTCTATGGTTCTGGATGTTTCTAAAGCCGAAGTCGTTAACAACGCTGACTGGTTGCATAAAATGAATTTTACAGAATTATTAAAACTAGCTGCTCAAATCACTGTTGCGCAAATGATGACTCGTGACGATTTTGCAAAACGTTATGCAGAAGGCAGACCTATTTCTATCCATGAATTTTTCTATCCTTTGATGCAGGCTTACGATTCTTACGTGATTGATGCAGATATAGAATTAGGGGGTACTGATCAGAGATTTAACACGCTTTTGGGACGTGATATTCAGGCGGCTTACGGCAAAAAATACCCGCAAATGGTTATGCTATTGCCGCTAATTGAAGGGACTGACGGACTTGTTAAAATGTCTAAAACTTACCCTGAACACTGTATTTCGCTCACTGACAGTGCAAAAGATATGTTTGGCAAGCTGATGAGTATTCCTGATACTTTAATCGTAAAATATTATACGCTTTTGACTGATATTTCAGATGATGAATTGAAAACTATAGAAAAACAGTTAGAGGACAATTCAGTCAACCCGCGTGATATCAAGTTAAAATTAGCTTATACAATTACTGAGGAATACCATGGCAAAGAAGGCGCTGACAAGGCTCAAGAAGAGTTTATCAATGTTGTTTCAAATAAAGGTATTCCGGAAGATATACCGGAAGTCAAAGTAGAAAACGGAAAAGGAATTCTTGACTTGCTTATGGAATTGAATTTTGTTCAAAGCAAGGGGGAAGCAAAACGTCTTATACAAGGCGGCGGTGTAAAGGTTGACGGTGAAAAAATTGCCGATATGAACTATACCCTAAACTTTGATGAAAGTGTAGTATTACAAGCAGGCAAACGAAAATTTGCAAAACTGGTAAAATAATGTTTAAAATACTTAAACGCGGAATAACAAAAGTTAAAGAAGATATACAGGTTATTTATGACAAAGATCCTGCGGCAAATAACTTGTTGGAAGTAATTTTGTGCTATCCGGGATTGCATGCACTTATTGCATACAGATTTGCGCACAGATTGTACAAATGGCATATCCCGTTAATCCCGCGTATTATATCTTACATAACAAGGATTATAACAGGGATAGAGATACATCCAGCAGCAAAAATCGGCAGAAGATTTTTTATAGATCACGGAGAAGGCGTTGTGATCGGAGCAACCACAATAATTGGAGATGATGTGCTTATATATCAGCAGGTTACGCTTGGCGGTACAGGCAAAGAACAGGGCAAACGCCACCCGACTTTGGGACATGGCGTAATTGTCGGGGCGGGCGCAAAAGTTCTCGGGAATATTACACTCGGGGATTATGTGCGTGTGGGCGCCGGTTCTGTTGTCGTTGAAGATGTACCGGAATACTCGACTGTTGTCGGCGTTCCGGGAAGAATTGTTCACCGCAAAATCCGTGACAAAAACGGTGTTTTAATGCACAATCGTATTCCTGATCCTGTAAAATGCGAGTTGAACAGGCTTAAATATGAAGTTCAGGAATTGAAAGAAAAAATTGCTCAGAATAAGTTATAATAAATTTTGATATGTAGTGGGTAAGGAAGAAAAGTCGGCGCGGAGCATACGCTCCGCGCCGACTACATAACATTTTTATGTATTAAAGATTCTGTCACCGGCATCCCCCATGCCAGGTACGATGTATCCTTTTTCGTTCAAATGATCATCTACTGCTGCTGTAATTATTTCTATATCAGGATAGTGTTTTTGAATATTTTCAATACCCTGAGGAGCTGCAATTATACAGATCACTTTGATATTATCAATCGGAATACCTTTGTCCGCATAGAGTTTTATTGCTTCAATAAGCGAGTTTCCTGTTGCGAGCATAGGATCTGTTATATAGATATAAAATTTTTCAGGATTTGGGGCTTCCATTGGAACTTTGTTGTAGTACCATACAGGCTTTAAGGTCTTTTCATCCCTGTACATGCCAATATGTCTTATGCATGCCTGCGGCAGAATATCTATTGCTTCATCCGTAAAAATTAATCCTGCACGTAAAATTGGTGAAATAATCAAATTTATGTCAGGATCAATAGTTTTTGTTGTAAACGTTGTTAATGGTGTTGTAACTTCAGTATCTACCATTGGTAAATTTTTAGATGCTTCATAAAGCAGGCATCTTGTAATCTTTCTTGTAGCAATTCTTACCCCCTGGCTGTCGGTGTTTTTGTCACGCATTGTGCAAAGATTTTGGCAGACGACCGGTGCTGTAATTACTCGTACTTTTTCACTATTCATGTTTCCACTCCTTTATTTTTTTGTTTATTTTTTCTTTTTCTATTGCTAAATCGTCAACGTATTTGTCAGCAGTTTCAACATTTTTTCTTATGTCGTTAACATTGATGACAGATACAGGATTTGTCCCCTGTCCGACACCGGCTTCACGTGCAAAATAAGAAAGACGCGAAGTTATAGAGCCGATTTTATCGAACATATCGTTTAAAAGCCCCAGCGAATCGTGCAAACGTTTTGGACTGTTTACTACAATTAATTTATCTGTTGCAAGACTTTCTTCATCCGGCGGATATATTTCAAGCGATTTGGAACCACCAAGCCCATTAAACTCTACAGTCGCAACAGATCCTTTCGGAAGTTTTATGCCTTCTTCCGTAATTATAAATTTTACATAGACCTCATTGGATACAATATTAATCCTGCTTATGTAACCTATCTGAACCCCCATATATTTGACAGGCGAGCCGACAATCAATCCGTCTACATCAGGCATAAAAATTTGGTATGTGCTTAATTGCTTTGCCTGATTATATCTGTAAATCCTCACTCCAGCGATTATTATGCTTAAAAGAATAAACCAAATCGCAAATTCTATCCAAACATATGCATGAATTTCACTGATTTTCTTCATAGCACATATTATAACATGGAATATCGGATTTTACTACTTGCCAAAATATTTTTTGTATATTATTATATATTTACACTAGAAAAAGAGGAACAAAAATGGATCAGATTATAAGAGTTGCGTGGGACTTGAACGAAAACACTGAAAACAGATATCAGCTGGTTTACGAAATTGCAGAACTGGCAAAAAAACTGGTTGATGAAAATCAAGCTAAAAAAGCCCGCGATGATTACAATTTTGAAGAAAACTATGATGGCGCTTACAAAAAAGAAAATCCGGTAGAGCATGCTATTATGGTAAAAGCATCAGAAGCAGATGACAACAGACTTGTCGGCTAATAAGTATTAAAAAAGAACCCCGTGTATTATCATGGGGTTTCTTGTGTCTGAAAAGGGGTTTATATGATTAGAGAAACAGTTGAGTTTTTGAAAGAAAAAATAGGCGATTTTGTGCCGGAAACAGGCATCATTTTAGGTTCAGGACTCGGTGAACTCGCGGATGAATACTGTGATATAGCAATTTCTTATACTGAAATTCCAAACTTTATTAAATCAACAGTAAAAGGGCATAAAGGCAGACTCGTGTTTGCGGATATTAATGGGAAAAAAGTTGTAATGATGCAAGGACGCAATCATTTTTATGAAGGACATTCAATGTCTGAAATAACATATCCTGTCAAAGTTATGAAAGCCTTGGGCGTAAAAACTTTAATCCTGACAAACGCCGCCGGCGCAGTCAATGAAAATTTTAACCCTTCTGATTTGATGATTATAACCGACCACATAAATATGATGGGTACAAACCCGCTTATTGGTACAAATGATGAAACTCTGGGTGAACGTTTTCCCGATATGACTGAGATTTATAAAAAACAACTTGTAAATCTGGCAGAATCTTGCGCAAAGACACTGGGATTGAGTATAAAAAAAGGTGTATATCTCGCAAATACCGGTCCGAGTTACGAAACTCCGGCGGAAATAAGAATGGCAAGACTATTAGGCGCTGATGCTATTGGCATGTCAACTGTGCCGGAAGCTATTGTCGCAAATTACTGCAACCTGAATGTTTTAGGTATAAGCTGCATATCTAATGCGGCAAGCTCTGCTGACGGAAACAAACTATCTCACGAGGAAGTCATTCAAACCACAAATCAGGCAAAATCCGGATTTAAAAAACTTATTCTGGAAATAGTCAAAAGGGTGTAGTGAAAGCGCTGATCCGTGAATTTAATTAAGGACTTGAAATTTTTAGAGCGATAGTGCATAACGGGAATCTGAAACACAAGCCGGCTTATTATCATCGATGTCCTTTAGCGGTTTTGAGCCCTCTCCCATGGGGTGGACAGGTCCACTTTTACACATCGGAACGATATTGGTGTTGCCGCCTTTTGCACAAACTTAAAATCCGTTACAGACTTAAAAGTCGGCTAATAACAGTCGTCGTTGCGCCGTCATCCCGCAACAGTTTTATTGCGTCTTACAAGAATTGTTACCTTGCGGGATCTCAAAAATTACCTTAAAATCTATTGTCACATTTCTTTCTCTTGCTTGCTTGTTCGCGAATTACGAGTGTCAACGCCGCCGCCTTCGCGTCGCCGTTTCAC
>CALUQJ010000050.1 GCA_944322865.1 Candidatus Gastranaerophilales bacterium | reverse complement strand
CGTTAAGACGATAAGACGTTAGGACGTTAAGTTCGTTACATTTTTTAGGCTCTGCTACTTTGTAACAAGTAATGCCTTTTTTAAGTTTTTCTGTTGTCATATGATTATTCTCCTTTCTTGTTTATTTCTATATGACTACTTTTATTTTTTTGCATTACAAATACACAAGTTAATCTTAACTTGTGTCGTTTTTTTGTTGAATGATGTATAGGTGGTCGTTTGGCTTTAGCGGGTTCCCAGGATGTAAGAGTGGACTGTGTCCACCCCGCAAGGTAAAAATTACCGTGGAGTGCATACATTCTCGTTGCGGGATGACGTAGTGTTGCCGGGTGAGCGATAGGGTGGAAAGCCGCACGGGGCTTAGATAGCCCCCCCCCCCCCGCAAAGCCGCTCAGGACAAGGGTTTCAGCCGTTTTCCCTATGCCGGCATCACCATTATGCCGGTCGACATAACGCGAAGATACAATGTTTTCTGGTGCGTCCAAACGACGCACCCTACTGATTATTCTATACTTCCTCGGTAATTTATTTTTCATATTCCCATTATACACTATCGCTCTAAAAATTTCAAGTCCTCTTTTTGATGTAACGTACATTTCTCTATTTAATCCATTTGAAACTCTTAACGTAATTTTCACCGTTAATATCGCCGTATATTTCTGCGTTAAACAGTCTGGATATACTTGTTTGGGAATTTACTCCCGGAATTTTTGCTATTTCTTCTTGTATTTCAGCCGGTTCTTCTTCCTTATTTATCCCCGGTATTGTATTAAGCAGGGTATTCAATGAAGCATTTTTTATCTTACCGAATACGCCGGTTACATTTTTGGAAAGACTTCCGAATATGTGCATATCTGCAAGTGAGGTGACGATATTGTATGAACCTGTCAGGTACATATTTAAGTCTTTACCGTCAGAATATATATTGACAGGATTTACTATCCCGTTTTGAATTTTTATATCGCCGCTGATACGATTAAATTCACCGGTTTTCAGCGGGGTTATAAAATCAATAATACTATTTATGGAAAGTCCCATAAAGCCGCCGCGTAAAAGATTTCCCGCTTTTAACAAATATTCCAATGAACCGAGTTTAGGCATTTTGCCGTCTGTTACACTGAAATTCCCGTCACCTGATATTGTCTGCATGCATTTTTCATAAGTGCGACCATTGCATATAAGGTTTACATTCCCTGTCATCGAACCGTAAATTTGTCCTTTCAGGTCAAACAGGGCTTCTGTCATCATCTGGGCGTTTGCCCTGTCAAGATTAAGTGAAAGAGTGACAGCACGGGTTAGCAGGTTATTGGTAAAGCGACCTGTTACTGTTCCTTCCGCAATATTAAATTTGAATTTATTAATATCTAAAAGCATTTTTTCATCAAGACTGATATTGGCAACGAGATTATTTGCACGTATATTACGTACGGTTATGGTGTCAGCTGTGATGTCTGCATTTTTTAAAATTATCTGGGAAATGTCAAATGCCGGAATACCAGATGACCGGGACGGAACTTTTTTTCTGGTTGACGCTTCTGCTTCAAGATCTCTGAGAGTTGCTGTTAGTTTGTTAATGTCCAGATCTGCAAGCTTAAGCTGCACATCTTCTATAACATATGGAAGAGTTAATTTGTTTTGTGCCGTTGCGGCAAGTGTAATATTATTGGTTAACAGCACTCCGCGTGATTTAATAAAAATCTTATCCGGCTTGAAATCAAGGCTGATGTCTTTTATTGTGGAATCCAAAAACGGAATGTCGATACTGGTAACTTCAAAATTTCCACGTATTTTCGGGTTTTGGGTAGTTCCGTTAAGAATAAGATCAGAGGTGAAAACTCCTTGTTTCATTATCGGTTTTCTAAAAATTATATTAAATATTTTGGCATCTGTAGGCGACTGGGTTTTTATCCGGAAGTTATTAAATTTCAGATTATTATCCGGCAAATAAGTTATTGCACCGGAGGCGCTTAATTGAGGGGTTACAAACGGTCTGTTATTTTGAGAGGTAATTGTTTTGTCATATTGAAAACGGTTTAGTGTAATCCCTTGTGGCGTTATATAACTATCTAAATCAATATTTACAGGGTTCTGGCTGTCACCTAAGGATGCTCCCATATAGTAAAGACTTGAATCCTCATCCAGCCGGAGGTTGGTCTGAGTTCGGATTTTGTTCATATTGCCTGTAATTCTTGTTGTCAAAAGGACATCGCCTTTTAGTTTTACAGGATATAGGGCTTTGTTATTGAAAAACTGATCAAAAAATTCCTGAGTTGGTTTGGCATTAACATAGATGTTTAATTCCGGATTTTTTGAAAATATCTTATTTACACTGCCGTCAATAAGTATTGGCATCTCTCCAAGTTGAGAGTTAAGTTTGCCAAGATGAAGTCTGTCATTATTAAGGAAAAGGTAGCCGCTTGCTATTTGTAATTTTGCCATATACGGAGCATAAATCATGCTTATGTTGTTAAGTCTTGAAAATGCACGAAGATTATTGTTTTTTACTTTGCAGGTTAAGTTTATGACGCCTTGAATATTTTTAAATTCATCAAGTTGTTTTGATATTTCCGGCGGTAGAAATTCTTTTAGAGCTTTATCGTTTAAATTATTTATATTGAAATTATTCAGATTAAATTCACCGTTGATTTTAGGTTGTTTGTCAAAAGCATTATGTACAGTGGCATTAAATTTATAAGGGCTTCCTTTCAAAGTCCCTCTTTGCTGGGAGAGTTTAAAGGTAGAATTTTTCAATTCAAAATCTCCGCCAGTTATGGTTATATTAGAACCTTTAGCCGGATAAACTTTCCCCTTCATAGTGGCAGCTTTGTAATTTACGGGGGAGAGTGCACCTGAATATGAGGCGTCAAAACTCGTGTATATTTTGGCAAAATCCTGCTTATACGGGATTTTTACATCCGGCATTGAACTCAAAATGTCACTCAGTAACAATTTATTTGAAGATATTTTCATATCTCCGGTTTTATCATTTAATTTTCCTGTTATTTTTATTTTTGAATTTTTTATTGCGGATGTGAGATTTAAATTCACGGCAGTATTTTCAAATTCGGCTTTTCCGCTTATATTGGTAATACCGAAAGGTATGCCTTGAATTTTTATAGTGTCAGAAATTAAATCTATTGCACCTTTGGCAAAGATATTTTTATTGAACACGATATCTTTCGGATCTTTAACTTTGCCTGTTAAATTGAGTTTAAGATTAGCGATTCCGTTAGCTTTTTCAATCGGAGCAATCATTTTTTGAATATCAGCAAGCATCGGTGATGAATGGATTACCTTCAAAAGATTTTCGAGTCTTTGATTAGTGGCAGTTATGTCAAAATCAAGAACTCCTTGGAGAGTACATGTTCCGTCAACTTTAACCGGCTGACCGTTTAAGGAGGCTGTTTTGGTGACAAAGTGAGTATCCTCATCGTCAAATGTGAGTTTCCCGCTTCCGTTATATAGTGTTAAATTATGTATATCATTGAATGAGGCTGTTGTGTTGAAAAAGTTAAATTCACCCCAGGCATGAGGAGCTTTTTTATTCCCTGTTACCCTTAAATCAATATTTCCGCCTCCTTGAATAGCCATGACAGGCACAGGTCCGAGGTCAAATTTAAAAATTTCATGCAGCGGATTAAGTATAACTTCTGCAAGTCCGAGGTTTATATTGTCTGTACTGGTGATTTTAAGGTCTGCATTTCGTTCTTTGTATAGTTCAATAGGACCTTTGACTTCAACATATTGAACAGGTGTTGTCGGAACATGGACATCCAGAACAACTTTTTGTCCAGTAAAATCAAGATTTATAACAGCTTTGGGTGAATTTGGGATAGGTTTTACCAGATAAGCTTCTTTTATTGAAATTTCTCCGGTAACATCAGGAAAATCCGCCTTCCCTTTTACATTAAGGTCAGCCAAAACATCTCCCCAAAATCCTGTTTCTTTTATTTTTAGAAAGTTAATCTGACCTTCAAAATCTTCTAACCCCGGCAAAAGGGCTACAAGATTTTCGGCTCTCGTATCAGATATTTTTATATTCAAATCAAGAGTCGGAAGTTTAGAAGTCAGATTTGTTATATTTCCCGAAAGTTCAGAATGTATGTTCGGGGCTGATAGCTGCATTTTGTCTATATTTATGCCGTCATTTATCACGGTAAGTTCAGTATCTGTTTTAAGTTTTTCTTTGCATATAATATTTACCGCAGGATTTTTTTCATATACACCGAAATTTTTTATCTCAGAATGTGAAATTATTTTTTTATGATTGTCTTTTGTATTTTTTGTTTGCGCAGTTGCATTAAGTATCCCTGACAATTTTTGGATTTTATTTTTTGAAAAGACTTTCGCATACGGAGTAAAGTTATCAAGATCAAGATTGATTATCTGCCCGTCTATTTTTATATTATCTTCTGATATTTTGTTGACTGGTAAACGAGTTTCTATATCTGCATTGAATTTTGATGTTTTTCCGTCAGAATAAATATCGGCAATTGCCGCAAATTTCAATTCTTTATCAGGATTAAAATCAGCAACAGAAAGATACTGACCGTCAACTTGCAATTTTTTACCTGTATTCAAATCTTTCATATCAATCTTGTAACCGTCAAGTTGAGCTTTGAAATGCTGAAGCTTTACAGGAGGTTTTTGGTTTAAATCCAACGGGTATTGTCCGAGTTTCAATGTTTTATCGTAAGAAATTTGTCCATAGATATTCTCTGCCGTAAAATCTTTTATGTCTGCTTTTTTGAATAAAAACGGCAAAAGCGCGATTTTTATATACGGTTTTTCAATCTCTAATGCTCTGCTTTTGTCATCATTTAAAAGTGCAAAGCGATCCGCCCTGAGAATAACTGCGGGTTTAAGTCCCATTTTTAAATTCGGATTTTCAAGTTCAATATTGTACCCCTGTTTTTGAGCCGTAGTTTTTATCAAATCAACCCTTGCCGGAAGATTGACAACTGCCGGAATTCCCCAGTAATAAATCCCGTACAAAACTGTCAGGCAGCCGGCTGCTATTAAACTTTTTAATCTTATACCCATTAACTGAATTATACGACTAAAATCCTAAAAATAGAACAGGTAATATAGTGTATTGTCATTTTTTGTTACTGATATTGAAAAATTATTGTATTTCTATACAGTTGTAAAATTATACAAATTATGGTATTTTTAAGTTATGAAAATGATTGATTTAACTTCATATGAAAATGCCTTAAAAACACTCAATGAAATTATTATCCGTTATGACAAAGAAAGTTATGATAATGCAATACGTGATGCGGTTATACAGAGATTTGAGTATACTTACTCTTTAGCCATAAAAATAATGATGCGTTATCTGCAACAGCAAATAACGGATTTCCCGGACACTCCGACTTTTAATGAAATTATACGAAAAGCCAATCAGGTAGGACTTCTTTTGAATAATTTAGAAAAATGGACGGATTATAGGCATAAACGTAACTTAACATCTCATACTTATGAAGAAAGTATTGCAAATACAGTTATTAGTGTTGTTAAAGACTTTCAAAAAGATGCTGAATTTTTATTGACAGAGTTGAAAAAACGGGTATGATTGATTTAGAAGAAAAATATATAGTCTTTATAAAAAATATAATTCTTAAGTATTTGCCTGAAAGCAGAATTTATATTTTCGGTTCGCGTGCTACAGGTCATGCAAGAAAATATTCTGATGTGGATGTAGCGGTTGAAGATATTTCGATGACTGATAAAATCCAAATGCAGATAGAAATAGAACTGGAAAATTCAACTCTGCCTTATGAAGTTGATGTTATTGACTTGAACAATATTTCCGAACGCTTTAAAAGTCAGATCGTTGATGATTTAATTGAGATTTAACTCTAACCTATTAAATACCGGTTAAGGTTTCAATTATTTTTTCATTATATCTGTTGTCTACAGCGCTAAATGGCAGAACATCGCCGCCAAATTCCTTTTTAATATAATTAATCACATTCAGAGTTTTTGAACGCGGCACGTAATCCATTTTGGTCACGACTGTCAGTATCGGCAGTTTATACGCCTCAACCCATTCACGCATTTGAAAATCATTCTTTTGAATTTCATGCCGTCCGTCTATTAATTGAATAAGTGATTTTATTTGTTTACGCTCAAGCAAGTACTCTTCTAAATATTTTTGCCAGCGGTTCTGGGCTTCTTTAGAAACTTTTGCATAACCGTATCCGGGCAAGTCAGCTATCATAAATCTGTCAGAAAAATTGAAAAAATTTATCAACCTTGTTTTGCCTGGTGTGTTTGAGGTTTTTGCAAGCTTTTTGTTGTTAGCAAGAGCATTGATAAATGAAGATTTACCTACATTGGACCGTCCGAGAAGAGGAAACTCCGGCAGAGTATAATCAGGACACTGTGAAAGTTTTTCCGCACTGATTAGAAATTTTGCCTGCATATATTTTAATGTTGCCATATAATACCTGCCTATTTGTTTAACAGCGCCTTTTCCTGCTGTTCTTTCAGTCGTTTTTTATACAGTACTGTTTGGAACAGATTATACATTTTTTCGTTGTTTACAACAGTAATCTGCGCTTTTTTGTTTATCATATCAACTGTTACAGATGGCTTCTGACAAAAAATGTTTGTTTGAATATTCACAAGTTGGAATAAACCCTCGGTTAAAATACTCAAGGGTTCTTTCCAAAAATCTTCAAAAGATTTGCGAATATCAAATTTTTTCATAATTGCTATTTTCTAGTGTTTTGTTTTACTGCTTTACGTTTGTATTTTTCTATTTTTTTAGTAACAGCGGCTTTATCAGCGGCATTAGGGTTAAATGCCAGATATTGAGTGTAGTATTTTACTGCACCTTGATAATTTGGTTCTTCCTCATAAGCCATTGCTTTTAACTTAGCAATTTCTGCATTGTTATGATAAAAGTCAATTGCTCTGTTACAGTATTCGATTGTTGATGCGTAATTCTTTTCTTTGAATTGTCTTTTAGCAACATCGAAAAATTCGTTTGATTTAAGTTCACACAAATCAATGTATCCGATACCGTTTTTGGCAATAATGTTATCAGGATCTTTCATCAGAGCTTTTTTCAGAGCTGTTCTTGCTGTTCTGAATTGTTTGTGATGAACAAGAATTTCACCTAAATACAGACAATCATCAACATTCTGTGCAAAGTTAATTGCATTTTCGAATGTATAAACAGCATCGGATTCACGTCCCATAGTGAGGTAAGCTTCTCCTTTGATTACGGAATCCATCATGTTGTTACCAGCTGATTTAATTATGTAATCCAGACTTTCTTTTGGCATTTCCTGCATATGAACAAGTTGTGAAAGTTTTAATTTTGCTAAGTGAAGTTTTAAATCATCAGGAGTCTGCTCAATTGCTTTGTTTATATATTCATAAGCAATATACAATTCTTTGTTTGTAGTCATTTCGAAACTATCAGCATGGTCTTTTGACATTTCGTAATATGTATTAGCAAGCCCGATAATAGCTTCTTGATTGTATGTATCATCGCCTACAAGCTGTGAATAATAATCCAGTGCCTGCTCATATTTTCTTTCAATCAAAGACATATCAGCAATTCTTAATTTGCCTTCCTGATAGTTAGGGTTGATTGCGATTAAAGTTTTCAATTTTTCAATAGCAAGTTCGTTATCAACTCTTTTTTCATAAACATTGGCAAGGTTAAGATAAGAAGCTGAATGTTCCGGTTTTACAAGAACAGCTTTGTTAAAAGAGTTCAAAGCAGCCGGCTGGTTTCCCTGCTTTAGATATAATTCACCTTGTAAATTCAATGCAGGAGCGGAATTAGGATTAATATGAACTGAATGGTTAATCCAGGTCAATGCTTTTGAATAATTGCCGCGTCTTGCTTCAACCTGTCCCATATGATACATAGATGTCGGGTTGGTTGTGTTATATTTTAATGCTTTTTGAAAATATTCTTCTGCGCCGTCAAGATTGTTGTTCATCATTTCAAGAACACCGAGATTATCATAAGCCGTTGCATATTGCGGGTTTATGTCGGTTGCTATAGTGAACAAATCTTTAGCATCTGTTTTGTTGCCCAATTTAAGGGTTGCAACGCCCATTGCGTTATATGCTGCGTAATATGTATTGTCAAGGTTTACTGCTGTTACAAATTCTTTAATAGCAGAATTGTTCAGATTTCTTATTGATTTAATGTAATCAACATCGGAAGAGGTCTGACGGTTCATATAAACAATACCTTGTGCATAGTGCAGAATAGGATTGTTTGGATTATCTTTTATCAATTTATCAATTTCTTTTTGAGCAGGTTCAAGTTTATGTTGTTTCGCCCAGGAAACAGCTCGTAATGCAAGGGCATCTATATCTTTTTGATTACGTTCAAGGATATATTCAAGTTTGCTTTCAGCTTCTTTGTAGTGATTATATTCTATAAGTTTTTCAATCTCTGCATATTTACGTTTTGCCGCCTGTTGTTGAACTTGAGCCTTGTTAGTTTCGCTTTTTGCAACGCCTGCCTGAAGTTCTGTTGCAAATGTCTGTGATGAAACAAAAAGTACACCTGCTGCGATAACTGATGACAATAAAAGTTTTTTATAATTCATATTTTCTCCTGCTATTAAATTATTCACATTCACCTGATAATATTGTATAATATATATCATAAAAAAGCAACAAGGCAAATCATGGGATTAAACAAAAATTCAAAACAAGACTTAGAGGACTTCAGAACATACCTTCTGGTGGAGCGGAATTTCTCTAAACATACGGCAAAAGCGTATTATTCGGACATCTTAAGTTTTTTGGTATGGATGGACGAAGAGGATTGCGCAAATGTAAACTTTTCCAAAGTTCGAGAGTATTTGCATTTTATACAGAAATTCAATTACAAAAAAACGACTGTGGCACGAAAGGTGGCATCATTAAGAACATTTTACAAATATTTATATAGAGAACACAAAGTAGAGAGCAATCCGGCACTTAATCTCAATACTCCAAAACGCCCGAAAACATTGCCTAAATTCCTAACACCTGATGAAGTTGAACAAATTTTAAATAATATTAAGATAGAAACTCCTGCCGGATACCGTAATCGGGCAATACTGGAACTTTTATGGGCTACAGGCATGCGCGTTTCAGAGTTATCAGGCTTGAATTTCGGGGATTTGAATTTAGATAATAACGAAATAAGAGTATTCGGCAAAGGTGCAAAAGAGCGTATAGTTCTTGTGACCGACCGTGCCAAGAGCTATCTGGAACGTTATATAAAAACCGCACGTCCGCTAATCGCAAAAGGATATGATCTGCCGTCAGAAGAAGAGGATTCTCCTGTATTTATCAATAGTACCGGCTACAGGTTGCAGACAAGGATGATTAGAAACGTGATTAACGAAGTTGTGCAAAAAATTAATCTGCCTAAACATGTCACCCCGCACGTATTCAGACACAGTTTTGCAACTCATTTGATAGAAAACGGTGCGGATTTAAGGGTTGTACAAGAGCTATTGGGGCATGCCAGTATCTCAAACACCCAGATTTACACACATGTTTCAGGTCAACACCTCAAAGAAGTCTATAATGAAACGCATCCGCGGGCTTAATACCCCTAAAACCTTGTTGTTTCGGGATTTAAATTTATTGTAAAAAAACTGTAACAAAACATGTTTTATACTAAAGTTTTTCACCAAAAAGTCCGATTAATATTTTACCGGTAATAGTTAAACGGAGGTAATAAATAATGCGTTCACAAACTGAAAACACGGCTCTCGATGCAAACTTGATGTCAAATCTTATTTGTAAAGAAATTATCAGAGAGTACAAGTATGGTGAAGAATTAGGGGACACCCTGTTGTCAACCGCAACAAAAAATATGCACAGGCTTGATGCCGTACAGGATTTTTCGATTAACCTGTTAAAACAAATCGAGCAGAACCAGTTTACAGTTGTTGAACCTCAAAAGGCAAAAGTTGTATCAATAGACGATAAACTAGCCGCAATAAATAAAGAAATTACATTTGATATTTCAAAACCTATCCATGATATGTTTGACCAGATGTCCGATTATGTGTGTGACGCACTGGCAAGTTAAAAAAGAAGAGAAAAATGTAGCGCCCGCTAACTTGTTAGCGGGCGCATTGTTTTTTCGCTACATTTTACGCAATTATCACGATTGTCAATCGTGGAAAAAATATTCTTCAAACAGTTTTTTTGTTCTTACAAAAGGTGAAAAAGACAAAACTTATCACTTACGATATTATTTGGCTTCTATTACTGTACCGTCTTTGGAATCCTTGACCACTATTCCGCATTCATCCAGTGCTATACGGATTCTGTCCGCTACAGCCCAATTCTTTTCTTCTCTTGCCTTTTTGCGATATGCGATCAAGTCTTCCATATTAGCAAATTCTTCCTGCAAAACTTCTGATACATGTTCAACAGCTTTTTGCAATTCATCTTCTGACAATGCAGCTTTTTCAAAACTGAAACCTAAAACGCCGGCTAATTTATGTAAAATAGTAAAAGCGTCTTTTTCATCTTTATTAGCACGATTTGCAAGGTCAAACAACACCGCAAGCGCTTTTGATGTATTTAGATCATCGTCCATTGCTGCAACAAATTCTCTATAACTTTCAGTTTGTGTGATATCCAAATCTTCGTTAATTTTTGTTTGCTTTGCATTCATTAAGCGTTTTACGCCTGCCTGAGCACTTGCCAATGCTTCATCAGAAAATTCAACCGGCATTCTGTAGTGATTTGTCAGAATAAAAAATCTGATTGTATTTGCATCATACTTTTTCAATAAATCGTCTATAGTTAAAAAATTACCGAGAGATTTTGACATCTTTTCTTTATTGATTGTCACAAATCCGTTATGCAGCCAGTAATTAACAAACTTGCAGCCGTTTGCGCATTCTGATTGTGCAATTTCATTTTCGTGGTGCGGGAATATCAAATCAGCTCCGCCTGCGTGAATATCAATAGTTTTACCCAAATACTTGCGGCTCATTGCAGAACATTCTATATGCCAGCCAGGACGCCCTATGCCCCACGGCGAATTGTAACCGAATTTCTCATCCTTTTTCCACAATGCAAAATCAAGCGGATCTTCTTTAAGTTCACCCACCTCAATTCTTGCGCCGCTTTCCAGCTGATCAATCGGCTGTTTGGAAAGATATCCGTATTTAGGAAAATTTTTAACCCTGAAATATACATCGCCGCC
Organism: Candidatus Gastranaerophilales bacterium; assembly: GCA_944322865.1. Taxonomy (GTDB): domain Bacteria; phylum Cyanobacteriota; class Vampirovibrionia; order Gastranaerophilales; family Gastranaerophilaceae; genus CALUVH01. The sequence goes on along the minus strand of CALUQJ010000050.1, from coordinate 2,400 downwards.
GGCTTCATAAGCATAACCGTTTTTGATTAAATCTTTTATTATTGCTATCATTTCACCGATTGTTTTAGTCGCAAAAGGTTCAATATCAGGTTTTAAGTTGTGCAGTGCATTCATTGAATTTGTAAACTGTTTATACCAGTATTGCGAAACTTCTTCCGGTGTTTTGCCTTCTTTTTCGGCTTTTTTTAAAATTTTGTCGTCTACATCGGTGACATTACGGCAATAAGTTACATCATAACCTTTAAACTTCAAATACCTGTATAAAACGTCCCAGGTAATGTAACATCTTGCATGACCTAAGTGCGCATAATCATAAACTGTAGGTCCGCAAACATACATTTTTACTTTATTCTCTTCTATTGGTTTAAATTCTTCTAACTGGTTTGTGTATGAATTATGTAATCTCATTGCTTTCTATCCTCTTTTACAATAATTCTACAACAAACAATTCATTTATGCATAAAAAATCCCCCTTGCGGGGAAATTCTTTATTTTAACCATTTTTTTATATCATCATTTGTTACGGCTCTTTGATAACCTGCATGATGGTTGCCATATCTTCTTTGTGCTCTGATATCAGCAGCTTCGCCTTCAAATTCAGGATATACTTCATACCAGCCGATATCATTCAAATAAATTTTGGTATCTTTTGCAATTTTGTCATCGTCTTCCAACGATTCTTGATTTGTTTCGCTCAAAACACCGCCGGGAACACCTAATCTCTCCCGCAACTGTCCATAGGTCATCTTGTTATCACCTTTAAAAATAATGTAATCATCACCCCAAAATGGTATATTTAATTCAATATTACCTTTGTAAGCTTTTAGACTTTGTTCAACTCCTTTTTTAGTGTTTTGTCTGTTGATAATTTCATCAACATTGCCATACTGGAAAGTAATATCAGTATTTGCACCTGCGACTTCTGAGGTTGAACTAAGTGGTGCGTTCAGTTCTACATTTGCTAAAGGACCAATTTCCATTTTAAGTATCTCCATATTTTGTTATACACTTCATATATACTTATTAAGTATTTAGTGCATATAAAATTGCAGAGATATTACGAAATTGTTACAATAAGCAGTCAAATATTTCAAAAACCGGTTTTACAAGGTCAACTTGCGGACATTCTTCATCCAGTTCAAGAGTAATAGTTTTTATCTGCCGCTCAACACCTGCGTAAGTTCCGAAACTTCCGGGTGTGGGGTAGCCGATATTAGGTTCAACCGGATAATTTATAATTTTAGAAATATTTTCAGCAAGTTGTTCAGCAGGACCGTCATAATTCACGACCTTAAAAGGCGCATGGAGTGTGAGTATTATTTCGGGATTGTATTCATTTATTATATCTATAACGAATTGTGTTTCTATTTCACTAGCTGGTTTTTCACCGCCAAAGAACTCGTTTTTTTCTGTTAAAGACCAGTTTTTAGTCGGGAAGTTGCGGTTAATATCGACACCGTTAGCATTAGTTCGTTGCCCGAGTTGAAGTCCGTCCGGATTAAGACACGGGATAAAGAGCTTGCCCCCTCTCAAATATTGCGGCATTTTCCCCCTCTCGTAATTTCTACATTCGAGGTGGGGGGCAAGAGAGGGCTCCGTCAGGTATTTTTCTATCAAGTATTTCCCTTGAGGCTCGTCGCCGTGGAAAACTCCGATAACAAGAACTTTTGCGTTCTCATCACCGGTTAGATATATCTCGTTTCCTAATTTAGTCTTTGCGGTCTTTATTTTATTCAAACAGTGCCTCTATAAATTCATTTGCATCAAACGATTTCAAATCTTCCATCTTTTCGCCCACACCGATAAGTTTTACAGGAAGTTTCATTTCTTTTGCAACAGCCAGCACAATTGCGCCTTTTGCAGAGCCGTCAAGTTTTGTCAGGGCAACTGAGGTTAGATTTACAGCTTCTGTAAAAACTTTTGCCTGTTGCAAACCGTTCTGTCCTGTATTTGCATCCAGAACAAGCATACATTCACGCAAGCTTTCCGGTGCTTTTTTATCAATAACAGCTTTAATCTTTGCCAATTCTTCCATTAAGTTGAATTTATTTTGCAAACGACCTGCGGTATCAACAAGTATTACATCATAATTTTCACGCTGCGCTTTTTCTATTGCTTCATAAACAACTGACGCCGGATCAGCCTTATCCCTGCGGACAATATCTGCGCCCGCGCGTTTTGACCAGATATCGAGTTGTTCTTCTGCTGCCGCGCGGAAGGTGTCGCCTGCTGCTATTAAAACTTTTTTACCTTCATTTTTGAATTTATAAGCCAGTTTCCCGATAAGCGTTGTTTTACCGACACCGTGGACACCGGTTATAAAATAAATGTTCAGGGCGTTATCTGAATAGTTTAAGGCAGTATTTCCGGCAGCTGCAAGTGTTTTTGTAAATTCATCTT
>CALUQJ010000049.1 GCA_944322865.1 Candidatus Gastranaerophilales bacterium | reverse complement strand
TCTTCACCGTCGCTCCAGATTACTTCTTTTGCAAAGCACTTGGTTATTTCATCACTGTCGCATATGCGGGTGATTTTTATGTATTTTTTGAGTTCGTTTACAAAGTCCATAGTACTTTCGTACCCAGCAAGTTTTTCTTCGGTATTCATCTGACGTGTTGCGACTTCCAATCGTTTTGTAAACACATCCTGTGCCGTTGACCATGCCTTCTCATTGTGGTTCTGGATTAAGTTAGGCAGTGTCAGCACTGCTACTATGCCGATGACCGCGAGGGTGATGAGCACTTCAGCCAATGTAAACGCGCAGCGTTTACGCCCCCACCTCGAAATCGTAGATTTCGGTCCTCCCTCCAGGGGAGGACATGATGTTACGGACGCTTGAGTGTAAGAGCGGACTTGTCCGCCTTTAGCGGGCGCCTGATGTGTAAGAGCAGACTTCGTCTGCCAGGCTAGCCTGCCTTCCGCCAATGTAAACGCTGTGTGTTTACAAGGGAATAAGGAAATAGGGGAATAAGGAAATAAGTTCGTATCATGAATTAGTCCCTTGTTCTGTTTCGCATGTTCCGTTTTTTCAATAGGCTGAATTGCTTCGCCTAATGCCTCACAATGACAATCCTGATATTCTTTAGATGTAATCAGGGTGTAAGAGCACACATTACTAATTTTTTTATTCATATATTCTCCATAAATAAGATCTATTACATCATTATACTACATTATTAAATCATTTTTGTCAATAAAATATGATTTTTTATATCATAACACGCGTGGGGCAAAAATTGTACTATATTTTTAAGGAGAATTTTATGGATAATTTAAAAGAGTTACTCGGAAAAAGAATACGTGAGTTACGCAAGGACAAGAAACTTACTCAGGAACAATTTGCCGAACTCATTGGTATTGAACCGCGTAATCTTATTAAAATAGAAAATTCCCAAACTTTTCCACGAGTACAGACGCTTGAAAAAATTCTTGAAGTTTTAGATATTTCGCCACAGGTCTTATTTAACTTTGAACATCTTGAAGATGTTGCCAAATTACGCATTAAAATAATTGAAAAACTTGAGCATAATGACGATCTGGTTAAACTTGTATATAAAATGCTTTTTTAAATGATTTTATTTCTAAAAATAAAACTATTGTTTACTTTAAACAGGTTCTACATTTGATTTAACAACTGAATTAATTAAATTTCGTTCATTGTTAATCTTTTGTTTAAACGCATCAAAGAAAAGCTTTTTATAAAAAGGTTTAGGCCATCTGACACAGGATAATGCATAATCAAAATCACTTAAATTAAACAACAATTGTAATATTTCCGGTGATAATTTTTTTTGAGCATAAGGGTTTTCCATTAAGACAGTTTTTTCTCTAAAAATGAATAGTACCGCAGAAATTTTGCGATTTTCTTTGCGTTGAAACATCCCGTCAAATTTTAATTTTGGAATCGTTCTCAGTCCCTTCAATATTAATATTTATATTTAAAACTTTATACATGAAATCTGAGGTTTGCTGATTTTTGGCAGTAGCTACAGGTGAAATATTTTTTATATCGTTAAAAATTGCTATTGTATGTATTTCGCCTAAGATAGCATATTTTTGTTCCGGCTGTTGTGTTTTAACGTAATCTTTTAGTTTAGATTGTAACCAGCTGTTCCATTTTTCATTTTCAATCATTTTTTTTACAATATGATTTAACCGGTAAACGACTTTAATCGTATTATCATTATGTGCACGCCTTTTTAACGTAATGATATAAATATAATCGGTTAATAACTTACAAAGTGGATCTTTTGCATCCTTCAGAATTTTTCCAAGTATATCGTCTGTTAAAAACTCTCTCAATACAGAATTTTTATTTTTTTCAAGACAATTTTTTATTTTAGAAAAAGTATCCATAGCTGATCCTAAGTTATATATTAATTTATACTTACCTGATTAGGTATTGGGTGAATGATATCAATAACATTCAAATCCCTGAATTTTGAAATGATTTTTATATTATCCGGATTTACAATAGTTTCTTTTGCAAGCAGAGCGCCAACAATTGCTTCCAGTTGTGACATAGGCATCATGTTATTAGGCAAATCCATGCCCCACTCGCTTCTTAAAGTTTGCTGCAAAAACTTACAATCCGCCGGCGAACGTTCTTTATAACAGGAATTTAGATTCATACTCTGACGTGTCAAATATAGTTCAAACCTATCAATTTCAACACCTTTTTCAGTCAAATTTTTAAAATACTCGCTTCCGCGTGTTGTATATCTTTGTGTCCAATTATCCTGATTAGGCATATGGGGATTTGTTGCAACCATCTGATAGGGTTTTGCAAGTACACGCCATTTACCGTTCAGCATTGTTCTGTCCCAGGCAAGCGAAACACATATTTTTGAATACTTTAGTGATGAATAGTTATCAAAAAAATGAATAATATCGTTAACTTTATATAATTTATCTACGAGTATAAGGGTGTTGTTTTCGTCCAAAATTGCAAGTCCTGAATCCATACTTGAACCTGGTGCTAAAGATAATCCTACATAATATTTCATATTTGCTCCTCAAGGGTTGAAATTTTATTTAAATATTGTTATAATATAAATATAAGGGCGAGCGGCTGCAACCGCTCTTTAAATACCCTTGTTATAGTAGTTTTAGCGCTAGAATAATAAGTAATATTATTGCTAGCGCTTTTTCACTTACTATCAACTTTATCACCTCCCTTCATAACTTGTGCTTACGCCAACAGCCACTCGGGGAAATAATCAGGGTATACCCTTTTATTCAATTGTCAATTTGCGTGTTTATTGCATCAATTGCGTAATAATCAGCGGTTCATCTTCGGTTGCAAGAACTGTATGTTCAAAGTGAGCGGAAGGCTTTTTATCTTGAGTACTTACAGTCCATTCATCATCTGCAACTTCAACTTCATCACCGCCAAGATTTAACATCGGCTCTATTGCGATGACATAACCGTGTTTTATCAATGTATGATCGCCTACTTTGTAATTGAACAAGAACGGGGCTTCATGCATTTCGTGTCCTACCCCATGCCCGCCGTATTGACGCACAATTCCGAGTTTTTCACGGTTTGCAACAGCCTCAATCGCGCCTGAAATATCATCAAGCACATTGCCGTCACGCATTTGTGCTATACCGGCAAACAATGCTTCTTCGGTTGCGTTCAAAAGCCGTTGAACTTCATCTGTTATTTTACCGACAGGATAAGTCCAGGCGCCGTCACCAACCATGCCGCCGTAAGTTGCGCCGACATCAATACTGATGATATCGCCTTCTTTGACTTTTACATTTTCATTCGGAATTCCGTGGACAACCTGTTCATTGATTGATGCACAGATACTTCCCGGAAATCCGTTGTAGCCTAAAAATGTCGGTATTGCACGTTCTTTTTTTATGATATCGTGCGCAATACTGTCAAGTTCAAGGGTACTAATTCCGGGTTCAATTACTTCTTTCATTTTTTTGTGCACAAGCGCCACAATATGACCGGCATGACGCATGCGTTTAATTTCGTCACGTGACTTACGATTTATCATAAGTTCCTTCTTTCTTTTTTATTTACTTTATTTAATTACTTCCAATAATCTTTCCCATACTTCGTCAACAGTACCGTCAGCATTGATTGTTCTCAAAACACCTTTGTCTTTGTAGTAGTCAATTAACGGAGCGGTTTCTTTGAAATATGTGTCAAATCTTGCCTGTGCAACCTCTTTTGTATCATCTTTTCGCTGTGTTAATTCAGCACCGTCTTTGTCGCAGTGATTTTCTACTTTTGGCGGTATTGATAAGAGATTGTATATAGCGCCGCATACAGGGCATGAACGGCGGTTGACAATTCTTTCAATAAGGAGATTTACATCAATATCAAAATATATTGCGCGGAAATCCACATCACTATTATCCGCATTAATTTCCTGATTAATAATCTCAAGTTTGTCAGCCTGTTCTACACTTCTCGGATAACCATCAAGAATATAGCCATCTTTGCAGTCGTCCTGTAAAAGTCTGTTTTTTATGATTTTAGCGACAAGTTCTGCCGGAACTAATTGTCCTTTATCAATGAATTTTTTGGCTTCAATGCCGGCTTCTGTTTCATTCTTAATCTCATTTCTTAAAAGAGATCCTGTATCTACATGCGGAAAGTTTAAATATTCTGCAAGTCTGTTGGTTTGAGTACCTTTACCGCATGCCGGCGGTCCTAAAAAAATAAGTTCTTTTTTCATAAAATAACTCCCTTCTTATAAACAAATTTTTTAATAAAGAAGAGCCCTCAAGACGAGAGCTCTTGTCTTATTATTATTATGTATCAATATTTGTTGCGTAAACCGCATTTGTTTCAATGAAGTTGCGTCGCGGATCAACCTTATCACCCATTAATATGTCAAATAGCTGGTCACAAAGCATTGCGTCTTCAATATCAACTTTTAACAAAGTTCTTGTTGCAGGATCCATTGTTGTTTCCCACAGCTGCTGCGGCATCATTTCGCCTAAACCTTTGAAACGTTGAATGGTTAAACCTTTTTGACCGCGTTCATCAATAAGTTTTTGCAGTTTTTCAAAAGACTTAATTTCATACGCTTCAGTATCAGTTTCCAGTCTTAGATAATCTTCTTCTTCGATCAGGTAATCCCTGATTAACGGATAAGCCGCTTTCAAACGTTTATACTCAGAACTCTTGATGATGTTGGAATTTACGATTACGTGTTCTTCTTCATTCAGATTCAATTGAATTGAATATTTAGCGTTTTCAGGATTGTACTTGAGTTCTACATTGTAGTTTTCTGCTTCGTGTATATTGTAGTTTTTAGCATGGTCTAAAAGATAGTGATTCAAGTACTCAATAATCTCATTCATTCTTGCCTGATTTTCAAAATCTTCAACCGTGATATTTGAACGTACCAGCCCTCTTAAAAGAACAGCCGGGAACAGATTCAAAATAGGGTTGTTGTATGAATTGTAGAATGCAGACATGTTTTTAATCAGCTCTAACAATTCATCGCCTGTTTTGACTTTTGTTTTTGATTTGTTAGAAAGACTGAGCGACTTAATACCGCGTTCTTTCAACATTTTGTCCAGAGCATGCTCATCATATAAATATTCTGATGTCTTGCCGCTGGTAACCTTAAATAACGGCGGTTGTGCAATATATACATGTCCGTGCTCAATCAGTGGACGTGCATAACGGAAGAAGAATGTCAGAAGTAAAGTTCTGATATGAGCACCGTCTACATCAGCATCGGTCATGATAATGATTTTGTGATAGCGGAGTTTTTCAAGATCAACTTCTTCTTCGTTTTTGCTTATATTTATACCGAAAGCCTGAACCATTGATTGAATTTCGTTGTTACCGTAAATTTTATCAAGTCTTGCTTTTTCAACGTTAAGGATTTTACCTCTGAGAGGCAAGATAGCCTGAAACATTCTGTTACGTCCCTGTTTTGCAGAGCCGCCTGCTGAATCTCCCTCAACTATATATATTTCGCATTTTTCAGGTTCGCGGTTAGAACAATCGGCAAGCTTACCCGGAAGAGTTGAATTTTCAAGCACGGTTTTTCTTCTTGTTAATTCTCTTGCTTTTCTTGCCGCTTCACGTGCACGCTGTGCCTGAAGAGTTTTTTCTAAAATAATTTTTGCGATTTTCGGGTTAAATTCAAGCCATTCCTGCAATTTGTCGCGTACTGCATCCTGAGTTGCGCCCATTGCTTCCTGATTACCGAGTTTTTCTTTGGTTTGCCCTTCAAATTCAGGGTTAGAGATTTTAACACTGACAATAGCCGTCAAACCTTCTCTGACATCTTCACCGGAAAGGTTTTGGTCAGAGTCTTTCAGGATATTATTTTTGCGTGCATAGTCATTAAATACACGTGTAATTGAGTTTCTGAAACCTGTCAGGTGAGTCCCGCCTGAATGCGTGTTAATATTGTTTGCAAAAGACAGAATGCTTTCGTTGTATGCATCAGTGTATTGCATAGCAACTTCAATCTGCATGCCGTCAACAACTTTGTCAATGTAGATCGGTTTTTCGTGCAGTACAGTTCTGTTTTTGTTCAAAAATTCAACATAACTTGCGATACCGCCTTCATAGTGGAAAACTTCCTGTTCTCCGGTTGCACCGTCTATAAATATAATTTTTAAACCTTTGTTTAAAAATGCCATTTCGCGCAAACGGTTAGCGATAACATCTTTGTCTATTTCTGTTGTTTCAGTAAATATTTCCGGATCCGGCCAGAAAGTTGTTTTAGTACCGGTTTTGTCGGTTGCTTCACCTTTTTCAACAGGGGCAAGCGGTTCACCGCGCATATATTCCTGACGCCATACATACCCTTGACGTGAAACTTCTACAATATATTTTTCTGATAATGCGTTAACAACAGACGCACCAACACCGTGCAGCCCGCCTGAAACTTTGTATCCGCCGTCGCCGAATTTACCGCCGGCATGGAGTACTGTGTGTACAATTTCCAATGCAGATTTACCGGTTTCCGGTTTTATATCAACAGGAATACCGCGCCCGTTATCTTCTACGGTAACGCTGTTATCTTTATTAACAGTTACATGAATTTCAGTACAATACCCTGCAAGAGATTCATCAATAGAATTGTCGACAATTTCATATATACAGTGGTGTAAACCTCTTTGAGAAGTTGACCCGATGTACATCCCCGGACGTATTCTAACTGCTTCCAAACCTTCCAAAACACGTATATTGCTGGCATCATAATTGTCGGAAGTTTTTGTTTCAATTGTTTCAACTTCTTGAGTGATGTCTTGAGTGCTGTCTGCCATATATTCTTTCTCCCTTAAAAATAGTCTGTTCTTATAACAACAGTATAGCACAAACATAACAATAAAGCGAGTTTATGACGAAACAATAAGTGACCGGTGATCAGTTAAAATTCATTAGGTTAATAACGATCACCGCCGAGCCGTCATCCTTTAACGGGTTATTGTCTTCGCCACAGGGAAGTACATAAACTCTTAACAGCTAACGCGTATACAAGTCATCCCGCGTTAGTGCCTTAAATTCACATTGGTAATTTTGTAAATAATTAACGGCATCTTCAGGCGTTTGTGCAACATAATAAAGCCCTTTGGAATCCACTTTTGCAAAATTCTGCCGGCAGATATCTTCAAAAAATTGGAGCAAATTATTATAAAATCCGTTTGTATTAAGTATAACGATAGCTTTGCTATTATAGCCCAGTTGTTTTTGGACAATCATTTCCGATAATTCTTCCAGAGTACCAAAGCCGCCGGCAAGCGCTACAACAGCATCTGACATCTCATCCATTTTAGCTTTGCGTGTACGCATACATGGAGTAACAGTCAATTCTACGCATTCATCGGTTGAAACGCCCATATTATAAAGTCTTTCAGGCATTACACCATAAATCTTGCCTCCGTTTTCTTTTACTCTTGACGCGCAAGCCCACATCATCCCCAGCGAACTTCCGCCGTAAACCATGTTCATATTGTTTTGCGCCAACAATTCCCCTAGCTTTGCAGCATCTGCATAAAATGATTTTTCAAGGTAATCACAGGATGAGGCAAATACGCATACATTTTTGATATTACTCATCAAAGCCACCGCCTATTTTGTAATAATAAGAACAACTTATACCGGTACCTTCTAAAGAACAGTCTTGTACAAGTTTTTCCATACTCAAATCGCTGCCGAAAGGTTCTATTTTTCCGCCTTCATAAATATTTACGCCAAAAATATCTTTTCCCCAGCGGTTTGGCGGCAAAATTCCGTTTATATCAAACATTAACAAAAATATCGGATCATGCGGATTTATTCTCGGAACATCTTTTATCCCGATTATGGAATTTTTTTCTGCAAAATAAAATTCTTCAAAATAGTAAGTCTGACCTTTATAAACCTTTGTATTATTCATATAGCGCGGTTTATAGTGTCTTGGCGGACTTTTTTCCGTATCTATACGCAGATAAGGTTTTATCAGTGCCAAAAGTATTTGTTCTTTTTGCGTAGAAGTTTCTGCCTCATTATAACTTTTTATTATATCATCCGAAATATGCGTGTTTATAACAGAAAACATGTAATCCAACCGGTTATAACGTTCATTCCAGCGGGAAATGTACATTGCCTGAGTCTTGCTTCTGATAGACATAGGCATAAATAAAAGTATTACTGCAAAAAGCACTAACAATGTTACAGAATATTCTGTTTGCCAAAATTTATTTTTTGCCATAATTACGCCATATCAATTAGTTTCTTTTCTTTGATTAACTGATCATAAATCCAGTCAGGTACAAAATTTTTGCCTAAAATAACCTGTCCGTTCATAATATTTGGAGCGTGGAAATCAGACCCGCCGGTTACGATAAGTCCCAGTTTTTCTGCCATAGATGAAAAATATTCAACACAGGCTGGTGAATGTTTTCTATGGTATGCTTCAATGCCGCGCAGACCGTAATTCATTAAATCTTTAATTAATTCTTCTGCAATATCAATATCATGCGGATGCGCAATTACAGGGACGCCGCCGGCTTCATAGATAACTTCTACCGCATCATGCGGGGAAACTGTTTTTCTCGGAACATAAACCGGTGAATCGTCATGGATGTATTTAGAATACGCTTCTATAACACTTCCTGTGCCGCCCGCATTTGTAATTGCTTTTGCTATATGCGGACGACCTATGCTGCCGCCGTCTGCAACTTGTTTTTTTATGTCTTCAAATTTAATTTTTATACTTTCTTTTTTAGCAAGCAGGGCTATTATTTCTTTTGTCTGTTTAATTCTGGCTTGCTGCTGCTGTTTGAGAAGATCCTGAAAGTCATCATCTTCGGTATTCATAAAATAACCGAGAATATGAACTTCATAATTTTTATACAGTGTGTTAACCTCAATTCCCTGAATAACTTCTAGTTTATCTTCAAGGTTATTTTTTTTCATATAATCTTTTGCTACATCATACGACAATATATTATCGTGATCAGTGAGCGCAATAGCTTGCAAACCGACATCAATTGCCGTATCCACTATTTTTTCCGGCGAGAATACACCGTCAGAATAGAAGGTATGGATGTGTAAATCACTTTTCATTGCCTTTCGTCCTCATTAATCTTATCTATACAACAAAAAATTCTTTTTATAGTAGCAGCCTGCCCTGTAGAAGGAGTAATCTCAACTTCAACGGCATTCAGCTGAATAAGCTTGCTGTCTGCTACATCATAACGTTCCGGAACACAGGTTGTAAACCTTATCAGCGAACTGGAGTAATCCATACCAATTACACTATCGTATGCCCCGCAAAAACCTGCATCTGTAATATATGCCATTCCGTTTAAAATTTGTTCATCAGCAGTCTGCACATGAGTATGTGTCCCGAAAAATGCGCTTACGCCAAGTTCAGAACAAAGTCTTGCCAAACAAATTTTCTCTGCTGTTGCTTCTGCATGAAAATCTACGATTACAACCGGTGTTATTTCTTTCAATCGTTTTATTTCGTTAATGACACCTTGCCACGGAGAATCTACAGGCGCCATAAACACGCGCCCCAATGCGTTTATAACACCGATTTTTATTCCGTTAAATTCAAATATTTTACTCCCCTGTCCTTTAGTGCCTTCCGGATAATTAAACGGGCGGATGAGCTTATCAGCATTATCAATGTAGTTAAAAATCTCTTTTTTATCCCAGATATGGTTGCCGGATGTCATGCAATCAATGCCATAGCTTTCTAAATCATGGTAATTTTTTTCAGTCAGTCCGAACCCGTGGGATGCATTTTCAACATTAGCAATACAGAAAATTTTATCAAAATCATAATCGGAGTCAGGCAAAAAATATTTTGGCTTAGCAATAAAATCCCTGATCGCATAGCGTCCGGGTCTTCCTACCAAATCTCCAAAAAATAATATTTTTAAAGTTTCATCACCTGACATTTTTTTATCCTTTGTTTTGAATTTGTAAGCAGTATTTTAAAATACTGCTTACAAGATTATTTTTTATTATTTTGCAATTTCAGTTGTTCTAAATTCTCTGACAACCGTTACGCGAATTTGTCCCGGATAATCCAGTTCATCTTCTATACGTTTTGCGATGTCGCGTGCGAGTTTTTGAGAGGCAAGATCATCAAATTTTTCAGCCTCAACAATTATTCGAACCTCACGTCCTGCTTGAACTGCAAACGATTGTTTTATACCGTCGTAACTGTTAACGATTTCTTCAATCTTTTGCAAACGCTTAATGTAAATTTCGAGGGTATCTCGTCTTGCCCCCGGACGACCTGCTGAAATTGCATCAGCGACTTTAACGAGAACAGCTTCAATAGTATTAGCGACAACATCATCGTGATGCGCTTCTATAGCATGGATAACATCCGGCTTTTCACCATATCTTACAGCTAATTCTACACCAAGCTGAATATGTGTGCCTTCCTGAGTCTGATCAACAGCCTTACCTATATCGTGTAAAAGTCCTGCACGTTTTGCAACCGCAACATTAGCCCCGAGTTCAGCAGCGAGCATGCCTGCGATGTGACCGACTTCAAGCGAATGCTTAAGCACATTCTGCCCGTAACTTGTTCTGTAATACAGACGGCCAAGAGTTTTTATAAGCTCTTTATTAAGTCCCATTATGCCCATATCAACTGCGGCACTTTCACCTTCGTCCCAGATTTTTCTTTCTATTTCTTCACGGGCTTTTTCTACCATTTCTTCAATACGGACAGGGTGAATACGCCCGTCTACAATCAGTTTTTCCAGTGCAAGTTTTGCGATTTCACGTCTTACCGGATCAAAACTTGATAATACAACGGCTTCCGGAGTATCATCAATGATTAAATCAACTCCGGTTAATGTTTCAAGTGCGCGTATGTTGCGCCCCTCGCGACCGATTATACGACCTTTCATATCATCATTAGGTAATGCAACAACTGATACAGTTGTTTCTACTACCTGCTCAATCATACATCTTTGCATAGTTGTAGAAAGAATTTCTTTTGACTTTTCCAATGCGGATTCTTTAATCTTGGCTTCGTTTTCTCTGATAAGCTGCAACTGTTCCTGTGCCAGATCATGTTTAAGCTGATCTAAAAGCATGTTTTTTGCATCTTCTGCTGACATGCCGGATATTCTTTCTAATTCGGTTGTTTGTTTTTGAACTATCTCCGCAAGATAATCCTCTTTTTCAAGGAGTTCATCAAGCTTACGCTGCACCTGAATATCTTTTTCAGTATATTCTTGAATTTTGTCCTCAAGCATGTCTTCGCGTTTTGCAAGTTTTTGTTCCTGCCTTGCAAGTTCCTGTCTGCGTTCTCTTTCTTCCTCGTTAAGTTTTTCTCTGTCCTCCTGAAGTTCTTCAATTGCTTTAATTTTAGCTTCTTTTAAAAGAATTTTTTCTTTCTCTTCCAGAGCTAAACGGTCTTTTTCCGTACTTGTAAGTACGTTTTTCATTTTGGATTGCTGGACGTACAGCATTGCGACTAAAGCTATTACCACAATAATCGCGACAATCAATAAAAAGTCCATAAAGTTTTTTACCTTGTCCTTTTCTTATTTTTTAATAATATGCAATGCCTCGATACATTTAACCTATCGAGTATATTCAAAGCCCTGTTCAAATATATTTTCTTATTGCATATATATCCAAAAATATTTACCTACTACATTTGTAAACAGTATAGCATATAAATATTTTTTTGTATAGTAGCATTTAAAAATTTGATACATAAAAATTACAATTTACAACTATTGACAAAAGTGTTATAATAAAGGTGACAAAGGAGAGAGAAAATGGACATAAAAGTTTCACAAAATGTAAAAGATATGGCATGTGATGTACTTGTAATCAGCCAGTTTGAAGGCGAAAGAACATCTCAGGAGCTTGCAAATACATACGCAATAGACAAAGACGGATTTGAAGGAAAATTCGGAACAACTTATCTTCTGCATACTTATGGAAAAATTCCGGCAGAAAAAATTCTGGTTATCGGTCTTGGTAAAAAAGAAGAGCTGGACGGAAACAAAATCCGCGAAGCTGTTGCAAAAGCAGTTAAAAAATTACAACAAATCAAGGCAAAAAAAGTATGCTTTGACTTTAATATAAACTGTGATTACGGAAAATCCGCAGCAATAGGTGCAATGATTGCAGATTATGCATTTGACAAATACAAATCAGAAAAACCACATCATCTTGATGAAATTACATTTGGCGGTTTTTCACAAAATGATGTTGATGAAGGTATAATATTTGGCGAAGCAATGAAATTTGCGCGCGACCTTGCCAATGAGCCGGCTCAATACGCGACACCGGCAAAATTAGCAGAAATAGCAGAGCATTTAGAAGATGTAACAACAAAAGTTTATGACAAAGACGCAATCGCAAGAATGGGCATGGGCGCTTTTTTAGCTGTTGCACAAGGAAGTGTCCAGCAGCCTAAATTTATCCATATGAAGTACACAGGCAAAAACCCGAAAAAGAAAATTGCAATTATCGGAAAAGGTATTTGTTTTGATTCAGGCGGACTTGATATAAAACCGCCGGCATCAATGCTTACAATGAAAGACGATATGTCTGGAGCAGCATGTGTTCTTGCGGTAATGCAGGCTTTAAATAAATTAAAACCTGATATGGAAGTTCATGGAATTATAGCAGCATGCGAAAACATGCCTTCTGGTTCTTCTTACAAACCGGGTGATATCTTAACAGCTAAAAACGGCAAAACCATAGAAGTTGATAATACTGATGCAGAAGGTCGATTAACTCTTGCGGATGCTCTGTGTTTTGCCTGCGAACTTCAAGTAGATGAAGTAATAGATATTGCGACATTGACAGGAGCATGTATGGTAGCACTCGGCACACATGCAGCGGGAATTATGGGCAATAATGAAGATATGATATCTCGTTTAATCCAAACAGCACAATCATCAGGCGAAAGATTATGGGAACTTCCTATGTATAAAGAATACAAAGACAGTCTTAAATCCGACATTGCAGATATGAAAAATACCGGCTCCCGTTACGGCGGCGCCTCCACTGCCGGCGTATTCTTGCAGGAGTTTGTTGAAGGCGTTAAATGGGCGCACATTGATATAGCGGGTACCGCATATCTTGAAAAGCCGCAAAAAGAACTTATCGCGGGTGCAACCGGTGCAGGCGTCAGAACACTGTTGAATTATGTGATCAGTGACTAAGTAAGAGGCATCAAGCCTCTTACTGGTCCAGGCAAACCGCGAGTATGATGCCGCCGTTGCGGCCGTTGTAGCCCCAGCCCGTGCCGGTAGGGCCGAAGTAGCGGTAGTACGCGTAGCCCTGGCTGTACTCCTGCCCGGACCAAACGGAGAAGTTGGAATAAGGTGATTGAGCTAAGAAGAGAGAAGCTCGATCGGCATCCCAGTTTGCATTGGTTGTGCCTGAGCTGCTTATTGAATCTGCATCAGGATAGATGTACTCTGCTAATGCGGTTAGCTGGGCTTGAGTTGGCATGTTTTGTACTCCGCCGCATGCTCTTACTGCTCCTGCCCAATAATCTGTGCCATAGGAACATGCTGTTATACCTAGTTTGCCTTCTGATACCGCTTGATTACATTCTTCTAATGTCATCGGGCTATAGCCGCCGTTTTCTGGTCCTAATATCTGGGTTATGCACATTGTATCTTTTAACTCTGGTATCATACAACCCGTTGCTCCGGCTAATTGTTCTACGTTTATCTTACCAATATCTTTTCCGTTTGTATTTGGGTTCTTATTACCGGATACATCATATAATATCGCCATTGAATTGCTTGTTGCGCTAAACTGATTATTATACGGATCTTGCGTTGCATTCGGATTATATGCGATTATCGCGTTTACGCCATTCGCAAATTGCACAGCTACGGTATCTGTATCCCAGTCCTCTTGACCGAGTGATGCTGCATTTTGGATTGTTGACATGTCTATTGGTTCTTCGCCATCGCTCCAAATGACTTCTTTTGCAAAACACTTAGTTATGTTGTCGCTGTCGCATATGCGAGTGATTTTGATGTATTTTTTGAGTTCGTTTACAAAATCCATGGTACTTTCGTAACCTGCAAGCTTTTCTTCTGTATTCATCTGGCGTGTTGCGACTTCAAGGCGTTTTGTAAATACATCTTGTGCGGTTGACCATGCTTTTTCATTGTGGTTCTGGATTAAGTTCGGCAGCGTCAGCACTGCTACTATCCCGATGACCGC
>CALUQJ010000048.1 GCA_944322865.1 Candidatus Gastranaerophilales bacterium | reverse complement strand
ATATTGAGCCTGTGCGCGGACATTTTTACATCATATTGTTTATGCGGCGGCGCGCCTGCCGGAATAAACAAGATTTTTTCGAACCCGTAATTTTGTAGAACAAATTCCGCCATATCAAGATGTGCATTATGTATAGGGTTAAAAGTACCTTGAAAAACACATAGTTTCATAACTGTTTACTTTATGTTTTTAACAATATCAATGATTTTTTGTGCTGCTTCATCCGGTGCAATTTTTTCAACGTCACCTGTTTCGCGTGTTTTAAATTCAACAAGTCCTTCATTGATTGTTTTGCCAACAGTTATTCTATACGGGAAGCCTATCAAATCAGCGTCCTTGAATTTTACCCCAGCGCGCTCGTCACGGTCATCAAGAACAACTTCAACACCAGCTTTTTGGAGTTTTTCATAAAGTTCAGTTGAAACTTTCATCTGCAATTCATCAAGGATATTAACAGGTATAATTGTCAGATGATATGGTGCAATTGAAATAGGCCATTTAATACCGTGCTCATCATAATGTGCCTCAACAGCAGCAGCTGCCGTTCTTGTAACACCAATACCATAACAACCCATTACATAAGGTTTTGTTTTTCCGTCAACATCTGTATAAACAGCATTCATCGGTTTGGAATATTTAGTTCCGAGCTTAAAAATGTTACCGACTTCAATGCCGCGGGTTACACAAAGCGGCTTGCCGCACTGCGGACAAAAATCACCGCGTTCAACAAGACGGATGTCAGCATATTTAAGGTCTTTTATTTCCAGATCTTCAAGATTAGCGCCAACCATGTGCTTATCTGTTTGGTTAATTCCGACAACAAAATTTTTCATATCTTTTACAGTTTCATCAGCAATAATCTGAATATCTGTCATTCCTTTAGGACCTATAAATCCTGGAACTGCATCAAAACCGTGATTTGCCATTAATTCAGCAATTTCAGCAGATGACGCAATTCTGATATCAATACCGCCTACAGCATTCATCAATTTGGTTTCTTCAACGGCTTTATCAGCTCTTATCAGCGCAATAACAGGCTTTTTATCAACAATGTATACAAGAGATTTTAGGATTAATGTTGAAGGGATTTTCAAAAATTCTGATAATTCATCTATTGAATGCGTATTCGGTGTATCCAGAATTTTGGTTTGCGAAAAATATTCTTTGCCGTCAATAACAGCATCAGGCAGATTAGATATGGCGTGGTTGGAATTTGCTGAGTAATCGCAGTTTTCGCAGTAGAAAACATCATTTTCGCCTGCATCAGTGTCGGTGATTACCATAAATTCATGGCTTACGCTGCCGCCAATTGCACCGGAATCAGATTGAACCATTTTTGTGTCTAATCCACATCTGTCAAATATTCTTTTGTAAGCGCGCGCCATATTTTCATATTCTCTGTCAAGCCCTGCTTCGTCAAGGTCAAAACTGTATGCGTCTTTCATAATAAACTCACGTCCGCGTAAAAGCCCGTAACGGGGTCTAACTTCATCACGGAATTTAGACTGAATTTGATAAAGATTAACCGGCATCTGCTTGTAGGATTTAAGTCCGTCACGCGCAATTGCGGTTATGACTTCTTCATGAGTTGGTCCCAAACACATAACGCGGTCATGTCTGTCTTTTAATCTCATCAATTCTTTACCGTAAGCTTCCCAGCGCCCGGATTCTTCCCAGAGTTCTTTTGGCTGGACAAATGGCATCAAGAGTTCCTGTGCGCCTGCCGCATCCATTTCTTCTCTTATGATATTTTCAACTTTTTTCAAAACCCGCCACATCAGCGGTAAAAAGTTATAAACACCGCTTGTAAGTTTTCTTATATAACCTGCACGCGCAAGCATTTTATGAGAAATTACTTCCGCGTCAGACGGAAATTCTCTGAGTGTTTGAACAAACAATTTTGACATTTTCATAATTATATCTTCCTTACTATTTATATTATCGGTACATCAATAGGATCAACAAGGATTACTCTGATTGTTTCTCCTCTGTTCAAATAAATATCTTTACCTTTTCTAATCATATCAGCAATACCGTCGTAAACATAATAGGCACCTGCCCCAATGCCGCCGCCAATTGCAGAAAGCGGAACTGTTAATATTCTGAAATACCCGCCGGCAAAATCTTCAAAAGTTTCATCGCCCCAGTTTGTAGCGGTTTTTGCAATATCTTTTGTGGTTTCCCAGTTCTGGGATAAAGCTTCGCGGTAGCCTTTGCATGCAGTCAAGCCGCCGTCATAAGTTATATCAGTACGTCCGACAACTGACATACTGATAGGGATTTGCCTGCCGTTTGGAGTTACAACGTGATCAAAGTTTAAATACATAACTGACCCCTTGGAAAATCTTTCTGACGGAATAACTTTACTTACACTTCCTCTGACCAGTGAGCCCATAGGAAGGATTACATCAGTATCAGAGGTTTGATCTGTCATAAGTACGGCTTGAAATTCCTTACCTTGAAATTCCGGAGTTGAGGATATTGGAGTTAAGAGTTTAAGTTCAAATTTAGTGCCGGCAGGTATGCGTTTTGTTTTTGCATTTGCACTAAAAGGCGCTGCCAGAACAGTTTGTGCTAACATAAACACCGCAAGTAAAATCGTTAAAACTCTTAATCTCATAAAATCTCTCCTGTTTTTGCTTTGAACAAATATATTTTACATCAAAAAATGAAGTTTTTGCAATATGTTGCAAATCTTTAAAAATATTGATATCATAGCAGTATGTCAAAAATAGATAAGATAGAAGAATTACAGAATATATTAAAACAGGATCACAACAATTTTCAAGTGCGTCGACAGCTTGCGGTTTTGCTGCTTGATGCAGGGTTTCCTAATGAGGCATTGCAGCATTTTATATACCTGATAAAATTTTTTCCTGAAGACAGCGGACTCTATTATAATTTAGGAATTGTTTATGAAAAATTAAAAAATCCTGACAAGGCAATAGAAGCTTATAAAAAAGCCATAGAACTTTCGCCAGAGGAAGCTGATGCGTATTATAATCTCGGACTTGTTTACAGCGACAAAAAAATGTACGAAGAAGCTGTTGACTGCTTTGAAACAGTATTAGAACATGACAAAGACGATTCAAATGCGTATTTTAGTATAGGACTTTGTTATTTTAAAGAGGGCAAATACGAGGGTGCAAAATACTATTTTGAACGCACAACCGAACTGAATGACGAGGATATATATGCGCATTTTTATATCGGAAATATACTAAAAGACGCAGGAGATTTAGAAGGCGCAGAGGCAAAATTTAACAAAGTTTTGGAGTTGTCGCCGGATTACAGCTGGGCATATTTTAATCTCGCGTCTATTGATTACGAACGCGGACAGCTTGATGATGCAATTGACAAACTCAAAAAAACAATTGAATTAAACCCGAAAGATTTTGATGCATATATAATTTATGCCAAAATACTTGCCAAACTGGGGCGAGTAGATGAAGCGGACGAAATTCTAGATAAAGCAGAGGAAGAAGGAGCTAATAGCGGAGATTTTTATTATATTTACGCCCAAATAGAAAAGATGCAGGGCGAAGATGACGGATACAAAGAATATCTCAACCTCGCCCTGAAAAATTATACCACCCTCTCCGTAGACCTGAAAAAAGTCCAGGCAGAACTGAGGTAGAACTCAAACATGCTGCCCAAAAGGCAGGAAAAGATTTTTAACTTAGCTTTCCGGCATGAGGATTGAGATTACGGCATTGTTTAGATTGAGGTATTTTTTGATTGTGTTTTCCAAATCCTCAACCGTAATGTCGTTTACATCTTTTAAATAATCCTCAATCAGTTTCAAATCATCGCAAACCGTCATATAATATCCGATTGTTTCACCGATCTCAGAAACAGTTTCCGCTTCCTGTGCAAAACGCGATTTTATTTTCTTTTTCGCCTTCTGTAATTCATCTTCGCTTATCTTTCTTGTCAAAAGACCGGTGATTTCTTCCTTTGTAAGCTTAAGTGCCAAATCTTTTTTCTCAGGTTTAAAATTAGCCTGAACAAAGAAATTGTTGCCGTCGCGGAATTGGTAATGTTCACTGTTTATCATATTGAAAATCGGATCCGGCTGCTTTTCTATCAAATTCTGATAAAGTCGTGAGCTTGTACCGTCACCCAGTATTATACTGATTAAATCGAGTTCAATATTTTCTTTCAATGCATTTGCGCATGGTCCCAGATAACCTATCATCATATATGCAGTATTTGCCTTTGTTGTATTTTCAATGACAATGGTTTTATCTGTAGAGTTGTCGATTTCGTTGATTTTTTTAGGCGCATTCACACGCCCCTTAAAGTCAAATCCTTTTTCAACAGCATTTAATACTTTCTCGTGGTCAAAATCACCCACAATAATTGTTGTCATATTTTCCGGTGAATAGAATGTTTTGTAGTAATTCATAATCTCAGGCTGCGTAACCTGTGAAATTATTTCCGGAGTGCCAATAACATCACGTTTGTACGGATGTTTTTTATACATATTGAAATTACATGTATTGTAAACTTTTGTCCAGTTTTGATCTTTGCGCATTCTTATCTCTTCAATTACGACATGACGTTCGCGCTTATCAGTTACAGTATGGTCATTTAAGTCAAATGGCGCCCCTATTTCTTCTTCCGGCAGCACAGGATCAAGCATCATATCTGAATGCAGCTCTATTGCAAGATAAAGATCCTTGTCCTCTTGACCTTTAGGCAACGTTACATAATAAAAAGTGTAATCCTTCCAGGTGGCAGCATTAACAATTGCCCCTTTAGCTTCAAGGATTTTATCAAATTCACCGGCTTTATGTTTATGTGTGCCTTTGAACATAAGGTGTTCCAAAAAGTGTGAAATACCGTTATTTTTATCATCTTCATTTATGGAACCGGTTTTAACCCAAGTGCTGACATTTACAAGTTCGCCTTCTTTATGTGCTAATACAATTTTATGACCGTTATCGCGTTCATATACCTCGACATCTCTTGTTAAAAACGGATATTTTATCAAAGTTTTTTTCATTATTATTTCCTCTTTTGAATTTATTATATATCAAATACAAATATTTCCCAATTATTAACCATAATCTTCTTTTGCAATTTACCTTCCTTGTGCAAGACTTTTAAAAGGTCGTTATTCAATTTAGAAAGTCGTAAAAATTGTAGCGGATATCCCTGATAATTTTTTGAATTTACAATTGTTTTTATCTGTTCATCAGTATACATAGAAATTGATTTATCTGTCATAACTACTATTTGATGTCCATCTTCTACAAAATTATCCATGATGTATTCAACAAAATCAGGACTGATTTTATCTGACAACAGATATCGTCTATAGTATTTGTACGGATTTTGCTTATCATTTTTTATACCGGAAATTTCATCCTGAGTAAGATAAGTTTTTTGAGCCTCTTCAGAATTTAATGTATAAAGGCTCAGTTTTTCTCCGGTGATTGTAAAATATTTGTCTAATAAATCCGGTCTTATCGGCAGAATAAAATTAGCCTCAGGATTAACTTTATACTGTTGTAAAGCCAGTCCTGGCAGTCGGTAGCCGTCAGGACGAGGGATATTTACTGCTCCGTAATTTGAATTTATCCCTAAAAATGAAACTACTACAAACAAAACCAATAATGTTTTTCGGAGTATATTATTTTTAATACTGTCAATTCCAAAAGCCGCGAGGAGTAATAAAAACGGCAAAATCATCAGGGTATATCTTACAAGAACTTTATATTCGCTAAAATTGGAAAGTAAAATATGTATCAAAAGATAGCTTACAGGTACACTCAAAAGTATTCGCGCTTCTTTTGACTTAATACAAATTTTTATTATCTGTGAAAGTATAAAAATAATAGGGAAAAATACAAATATCCAAAAAACAGGATTAAACAAGCCTTTTAGCCATACATACTGATATTTCAAGACATTATTCTGAACACCTGCAAGCAAAGGTGTAAAATAATCCTGCAATGCAATTAATATAAAAGAATTGTCATAAACTACAGCGCTGAAATTACCTGAAAAATAATTTTTTATGTACAAACCAAAAAGGCATAACGGAACATAAACAGTTAAAAGTATTAATAAATATTTCAGATTAGAACGCAAAACTTTTTCTTTCAAAAAGTAAATTCCGGTTACAAGCAAAATAATTATTGTAAGTAATATTTGTGAAGTATAAGTATAAATTAAAAACAAATTCGCAAGATAAAACGGTATAAAGGATTTTGTATCCTGATTTTTTAAAAACTTGAGCCAGAAAACAATCAAAATATTAACAAGCAAAAATGTCATTGAATAAAATTTTGCTTCCTGCGCATAATATATAAAAGAAGAATTAAGTGTGTACAATAACGCATAAGTTAATCCAGTGCTTTGACTGAATTTTTCATCTTTATTCAGAAATTCTCCAAACGCCATGCCGGCAAAATACGCTGCTCCAATACTTAACACATCAAAAAATACCGACATAAAACGTATCAGAAAATCAGAATTTCCAATAATATTTATCCATAAATTATAAACAAAATAATAGAGCGGAAACAGTAAAAATCTATGTGAATCTGCCTGCATCATACCTGTTGGAAAACTTTTGGATGCAATAGAATAAATTGTCGCCTCGTCATACCAGAGTCCGCCAGCTTTATCGAGATTTATGAGTCTTAGCATTAATGCCGCAACAGCAAGTACAATAATTAATTGATGCTTTTTGATAAAATTCATTACAATCCCCTATAAAATTCTTGTATATTCTTACAAGTTTATTGTACAATAAACATATGGACAATATAATTAACCGATTAAAAAATAAAGTTGTTGTATCAGTGCAGGCTATGCCAAGCGAACCGCTTTATCTTGAAAAATGTATGGCTGCGATGATGAAGTCAGTAGTAAAAGGCGGAGCAGGCGGCTTACGTGTTGCTGGAACACGTGATGTTAAAAATGCAAAAACGCTCTTTGATATTCCGGTTATAGGTATAACCAAACCTGATATTATACCTGCAAACTGGCAGGAAATTGTTTATATTACACCGACTGTCAATGATGTATTAAGTCTTATCAGCGTTGGGGCTGATGTTATTGCGTTTGACGGAACTTCACGTCCGCGTCCTGACGGAAGCACTTTATCCGAAACAATTAAATATATAAAAATAAACAAACGCGTTTCCATGGCTGATATTTCAACTGTTGAAGAAGGCGTAAATTGCGCAAACCTCGGGGCAAATATGCTTTCTACAACGCTTTCCGGATATACTCAGTTTTCACAGAACCGCGGTGACGGACCGGATTTTGAACTTCTTGAAAACCTTGTAAAAGAGGTAGATATTCCGGTTGTTCTTGAGGGGCGCATCTGGGAACCTGACGAAGTTGACAGAGCTTTTGAACTCGGGGCTCACTGTGTTGTTATTGGATCTGCTATTACGCGGCCGCAATTAATTACAAAAAGATTTGTTCAGAGGAAAAAATAAGGAGTATTATGCGCAAAGCATTAGCCATTGATGTCGGCGGAACAAAAGTTTACAACACTATAGTAAATGAAAAAGGTGAAATTATTGCTGAGGTAGAAAAAAATCCCACCCCGAAAACTTTTGATGAAATAAAATCACTGTTTAAAAAAATTATTACCTACTATGAAAACGAAGTTGATGTAATAGCGTTTTCAACCTGTGGGGCTGTTAATAACACAAATGACGGTATTGTCGGTTCTACCGGAAACATTGCAAAAGAGTATCCGTCAATGGATTTTAAATCCCTGAGCAGTAAAAATGTTTTTGTAGAAAATGACGCCAATTGTGCTGCCTGGGCTGAACATATAACCGGAGCCTCTAAAGGAATGCCGTATTCTGTAATGCTTACTCTCGGAACAGGCGTTGGCGGCGGTATAATTTTAGACAACAAGTTGTACAAAGGTAAAAACGGTGCAGCCGGTGAAATGCATTTCAAAATGAGAACTGATAAGCACAGAAAATGTACCTGCGGGGCTTACGACTGTTTTGAAAGTTATGCTTCAGGAACAGGCTTAAAGCTTACGGCAGAAGAAATGCTGGGGAAAAAAAATATCACAACTTATGATGTGATTGACGGGCTGAAAAATGGTGATGAAAAAATGACAGCTGTCTTTAACCGCTGGCAGGATGATATTCTTGCCGGACTAATCGGGCTTGCTAATATTTTTGATCCCGATGTAATGGTTTTATCCGGCTCTATGGCTGAATTTGTGGATACTGAATATTTAACAAAAGGAGTTAACGCAGAAATAGTTACGACTCCTACTAAAGTAGTTAAGGCTACAACAGGCAACTATTCCGGCATGATTGGGGCTGCTCTTTTAGCTCTGGAGGTTAATGCCAATGGGTAAGGCAAAAAAAAGAGGTTTTAGGCGCGGCGACTTAGACGATTTTTTCAAACTTTCAAGAGAAGATGCTCTAAAAGAAGTTGTAAAATTGTTGAAGGAAAATGATAATAATGCGTTTAGTCTTATTACTCTTTTTGGACTAAGCGCTGAGGAACTTCTTGAAGCCGGTGCTGATTATGAAGATGTAGTGAAAATGGGCTGTATGTTAAAATGATAACAGATATTTTTAAACGCATATTATTCTGGTTAGATTGTTCGCGCGCTTTTGCACTCCCTATGACTGTTATGTCATGGCTTGTTGTATTTGTTTGGGGAATTAAGCATAGTGGCTGCGTATTCAACGGTATTCTGGCACTTTTTGGAATAATTTTTGCTCACCTTGCAACAAATTTAATTGATGATTACTGTGATTACAAAATTCTTTGCAGCAATGAAAAATACATACAGTCGGCGCAAAAATGTAAATGTGCCCATATTTTTGAGGGGCGTGTAACCTTAAGACAGATGCTTGTGATGATTATTGTTTATTGTATTCTGGCTGCAAGTATCGGACTTGTTCTAACTTTTAAAGCGGGATTACCTGTTATCTGGCTTGCTCTAATCGGCGCCGTTGTAACTCTTTTTTATCAGAAATGTTCACTTGTGGGTTTAAGTGAAGCTGCTGTTTTTATAGCTTATGGTCCGTTGATGTTCGAAGGTGTCTATTTTGTCATGACAAAAAGTTTTTCCTTTGATGTTTTATTGCTTTCTTTTGCAGTTGTCATGTTTACACTTGGATTTTTATACGTGCATACTATGCTTGATTTTGACGGAGATATGACATCACACAAAAAAACACTCTGCTGCCGTATCGGAGATAAAAACATTGCAATAAAACTGCTTGCAGTTTTTTATACTTTTGGCTATCTAGCTGCTGCAATACTTGCATTTTACAGTAAAAATCCGTTTTTACTAATAACTTTTCTGACAGCACCGCTTGCAATCATAACTTATAATGAAACCAAAATATTTAAAAAAAGCAGAATTCCGGTTGTCCGCTGGTGGAATTTGCCGTTTGAAAATCAGAAATTTTACCTGCAAGAAGGCAGCTTTGGATTTTACTTTACATTATTTCAGGCGCGTAATTTAATGACTGAATTTTGTATACTGATTAGTCTTGCTATACTTCTTCCATAGGTTCAATGGCAAAATCAATCAAAAACGGCGTATTATCCGCAAAAGCTCTTTTAAAAGCGGCTTTTAATTCATCCGGTGACGATACTCTTTCCGCCTGAATACCGTAACTTTCTGCAAGTTTTACAAAATCAGGATTTGATATTCTGGTTTCATAATAATTTCCGCCAAACCTGTTTTTTTGCAGCTGTCTGACCATACCCAGCCAGCCATTATTTAATATCATAATTTTGACAGGCAGATTGTATTCTTTAACAGTTGCCAGTTCCTGAATATTCATCTGAAACGAACCGTCACCGGCAATACAGACAACAGATTTTTCCGCTGCCGCAACAGCAGCCCCGATTGCCGCCGGAAAACCAAATCCCATTGTTCCAAACCCGCCTGATGTTATAAATTTAACTCCTTGCGGTAAATTTTGTACTGCAAATATTTGATGCTGTCCGACCTCGGTCGTAACTATATCAGCATATTTATAAATTTCTTTTATTATGTCAACTGAATGCAAAAGATTTGATTTTCGTACGGGCGTTTTATTCATTTTTTTTAGTTCTTGCGCCATATAGAGCCAGCTGTTGTTTTTTTCTTTAACGACAATAGTATTTAAAAAAGTTTTAATATCAGTGCAATAAGCAGCAGTCGCTTTGATATTCCTGTTTAATTCTTCTGCATTTATATCAACCTGTATGATATTTTTATCTAAATCAGCATCTGAAAATGCCGATGTAATTCTGTCATTAAATCTTGCACCAAGCAATATGATTAAATCAGCTTGTTTGATAACAACATTTGCAGCCTCATGCCCGTAAATCCCCGGCATACCTAAATAATTTTCATCATTCTGCGGGTATGCCCCAAGCCCGAGCATTGTTGAAACAACTGGCGAATTTATTCGTTTTGCAAAATTAAATAACTCATTTTCTGCTCCTGAGTGCAAAACTCCGGCCCCTGCAACTATGACAGGACGATTAGAAAAATTGATTAATATTTCTGCCTCAGTAAAGTTTTGAAGATTAATTTCTGAAATTTTTGGGTAGTGTAATTCATTACACATTGCATGTCCTTCAAAAACATTTTGCGTTATATCAACAACAACAGGTCCTTTTTTACCTGAATTTGCAATATAAAATGCCTCGGCTATACTTTGCGCTAAAGTATCAGGAGAAGTTACGCGTATACCAGCTTTTGAACAATTTTTTGTCATCCTGAGAATATCAATCTCTTGGAAAGCATTTTTTCCTAAAAGTTCTTTGTCCACCTGACCGGTTAAAATCACAAGCGGTATTCCATCAAAATAAGCATCAGCGCAACCTGTAATAATATTTGTTGCCCCGGGACCTGCTGTTACCAGTACAACACCCGTTTTTTTAGAAAATTTTGCATAACCTTCTGCTGCATGCACAGCCGCTTGCTCGTGTCGCACCAGAAAATGTCTTATATTTGATTGTTTTGAAAGTTCTTCATAAACATTTAATATAACGCTGCCAGGATATCCAAAAATCGTATCTACGCCGAGTTGCTGTAGAGTATTAACGAGTAATTGTGCACCTGTTTGAATTTTTGTTTTAGCTTGCAGCATATTGTTTCTCCACGCGGATAATAACATAAAATTCAAACCGAGTCTATTTTTATTCTTTAATAGCTATTATTTTATTAATATTAAGTTTTGTAACGAAATAAACAAGATATAGCAATTATATACTTTAAAAATACTTTATTAATATGTAAGCAATAACTAAAGACTTAAATAAACACGAGATATAAACTACTTACTACTACCTACTACACACTAACCTTCTACACACACGAGGAATTACTAAAAGAATTCCAACTCCCGCCCAGGCGGGAGTTTTTTTTAGCAATATTAATATATCTAACAATCTTTACCAAAATACAAAATTGTTCTATAATAAAAATATGGAACGTACTATTGTAAAACTTCAAGGCTTGCCGGTAGATACATTTACATTTGAAGAGGCTGTTGATTATGCAGAGAATACTCATGGTCAGGTTATTACCATAAATCCTGAAATGATAGCTTTTGCGAAGAAAGATTCAGAATTTAAGACAATAATAGAACAGGCAGATTTAATAATACCTGACGGTATCGGGGTGGAAATAGGCTTAAAAATACTCGGACATAAAGTAAGGCGTATTGCCGGCATTGAATTTGCATATAGATTACTTGAAAATTTTGCATACAATAACAAATCAATAGCTCTTGTCGGCGCCAAACCGGAAATTCTTGAAAAAACAGTAGAAAATTTAAAATCTAAAATAAACGGTATCAATATAATTTATGCGCAGGACGGTTATTTTCAGGATGAAGAACGAGTTTTGAATGAACTTAAAATTACAACTCCTGATTTAATCTTAACAGCGCTCGGCTCACCTAAACAGGAATTGTTCAACCGCAAACTTAAAGACATGCTGCCGCATTCACTTACCATAGGTGTGGGCGGAAGTTTTGATGTCTGGTCAGGTGTTATTAAACGTGCCCCTGTAATCTGGCAAAAATTCGGGCTTGAATGGCTCTACAGAACAATCAAGGAGCCTAAACGCATAAAAAGAATTTTTCCGACATTGCCGTTATTTGTCCTAAATGTAGTATATGAACGTGTTTTCAGAAAGGTTTAACAGAATGCTCAGTGAACAAGAAATTAAAGAATTAAAATCACTTTGTAATGAGAATCGCAAAAACATTTTAAGAATGGTCTACAACGCGCAATCAGGTCATATTGGCGGTGCGCTTTCCGCAACTGAAATTATGACCGTTTTATATCACAAATGTATGAAAACCGTTCCTAAATGGAACAAAGATAAAAATTTTGCAATGCGTGACAGATTTGTATTATCAAAAGGTCACGCTTCCTCAATACTTTATTGTGAACTAGCGCAGCTAGGGTATTTCCCAAAAGAAGAATTGATGACTTTCAGATTATTCGGTTCACGCCTACAGGGGCATCCTGTTCCGTTTTGCCCTGGGGTTGAAGTTGCAACCGGTTCATTAGGACAGGGATTATCTATTGCCTGCGGTATTGCAATGGGACTTAAGCTTGACAAAAATCCTGCACATGTTTTTGTTCTTCTCGGTGACGGAGAACTACAGGAGGGCAATGTATGGGAGGCATTTATGCAGGCTCCTCAGCGAAAACTGGATAATCTCATTGCAATAATTGACCGTAACAGATTGCAAATAGACGGCTGCACAGAAAATATCAAATCTCTGGATCCGCTTGCTGATAAAATAAAAGCTTTTAACTGGGATGTACTTGAAATTGACGGGCATGATTTAAATGCTATATATGACGCTATTGAAAAAGCAAAAAACAATGATAAGCCGATTGTGATTATTGCAAATACAATAAAAGGCAAAGGGGTAAGTTTTATGGAAAACAATGCCGGCTGGCATGGCAAGGCTCCGAACAAAGAAGATTTTGAAAAAGCTATTGCTGAACTGGAAAATCAGGAGTGAAGATATGAGTAAAAATTTTTATAAAAAAGGCTATACTCTTGCAGAAATAGTTGTAACCATAATTGTTCTCGGTATTGTTGCATCTCTAACACTAAAAATTACCGCAATAAAATTAACACGTGTAAACAGATATAATTATTATGCCGCGTATAACGTCTTATCAGAACTCGCTTCCGAATTGATATATGAAAGTGAGGACGGGACAATCCCTACCAGCAATTTATGTGTTGAATTTCAAGACAGACTCAACTTAACAAGCGAAAAAGTAATAGTCAATGATACAGAGCGAACACCAAGCTGCTCTATCGGACATTCAATAAACTCTTCGACTGATTTTTCAAGCATTGTACCAAACCTTGTTGCGCGTAACGGTATCAGATTTTATAATCTGAGTTCAATTCCTTCTGCTATAACGCAACTTAACGGCGCAGCAGGCAATGATTTAACGGGGTACACAATATATGTTGACTTAGACGGTCAACGCGGCGAAGCCGAATTATGGAAAGATGTCGTTCCATTTTATTTAACGATATCCGGCAAGGTTATTCCTGCATATCCTGCCTCAGGCAGCATAACAATATCCGGCGGTAACAGCAAGGATGCTATGATGTTTAGTGTGCGTTATGATGAATATCTGACTCAAGCAGGTGTGGATAAACGAGAAGAGCACTGGCTTGTTAAAAGTGCAACATTTAAAGAGGCTGCCTGCAAATCAGGTTACGTTAAATCAACAAATTATTGCAACGGGGTAACCATTGACACGCATTGCAGTCTTGATAACTCTGATTGTATCCTTGTTCCGTTAAGACCTATTAAATATTTATGGAAGTAGCATTATGATATATGATAAAATTGAAAATATAAAAAAATACCCGCAAATTCCACATTCTGTAGCTGATTTTATTTTGAATCTTACAGAAGATATTCCTACCGGCAGACATGAGATTGCTAAAACTTGTTACGCCAATGTTGATGAATATGAAACAAAATTTGCCAAAGACTGTAGACTTGAAGCACACAAAAAATATATTGATATACAGATTTTATTAAAAGGCAAAGAAGAGCTGGATTATACCAATATTGAAGATCTACAGGTAAGTCATGCTTATGATGAAAAACGTGATGTAATGTTTTTTGTAGCTCCGGAACAAAAATTAAACCGCGTTATATTGGAACAGGGGTATTTTGCCATGTTGTATCCGCATGAAGCGCATCAGCCTCAGATGAATTACGGCGAAGAACCTTGCCGTGTAAAAAAAGTTGTTGTAAAAATTGAGTATTAATCAGGAAGTGCGTATGTTTAAAAAAGTTACATCCCAAAGTGATATTGTATACCTTGCCAATCTCGGTGATAAGATATGGCGAGAACACTACATAGATATAAATTCCATTGACTGTATTGAATACATGCTTAAAAAATTCCAATCAACTGAGGCGATTACAGAGCAGATAGAGCATGAGAATTATGAATATTATTTTATAATGTCTGATGATAAAAGAGCAGGTTATATTGCTATACAGCCACGCCAAGATGAGTTATTTTTGTCCAAATTGTATATAGATATGCCTTATAGAGGATATTCACTGGGACGTAAAGCCTTTGAATTTATAAAACAGAAAGCTGTTGAAAAAGGATTACCTGCTATTGTACTTACAGTTAATAAGAAGAATTATGACACCATAGATATATATAAACATTTAGGATTTCGTATAAAAGAAAGTGTTGTAACAGATAT
>CALUQJ010000047.1 GCA_944322865.1 Candidatus Gastranaerophilales bacterium | reverse complement strand
ACGGTTATACAGTGGAAACTGCTCTTGACGGTGTGCAGGCGCTAAATATTCTGTCAAAATCAGTTAACAAATTTGACATTGTACTACTTGATGTTATGATGCCTAATATGAACGGCTGGGAAACTCTCCGGAATATCCGTCATAATGATAAAACAAAATATTTACCCGTCATTATGCTAACAGCCGTAAATGATGAACAAAAGGTGGTTACAGCTTTAAAATCCGGTGCTGATGACTATGTCGCTAAACCTTTTGCTCTGCCTAACCTTCTTGCACGAATGGAAGCCGTTTTGAGAAGAAGCCGCTGGAACACTCCTAAAATGCAAAATTTGGGGTTTGAAACAGCTGATGAAAAAATTCCTCTAACCGAACGCGAACAAGAAGTCCTGACAATGGTAGCACGCGGAGCAAGCAACAAAGATATTGCAGATAAATTGTTCGTAAAAGAAGTTACCGTAAAAACACATCTGAACAATATTTTTAAAAAACTTAAAGTAACCAGCCGAACTCAGGCAACATTACTTGCAATGCAAATGGATTTGATAAAATAATATATTATGACAAGGAGATATTATGATTGATTACACTAAAGAAGAATTAATCGAACTACTGAGAAAACACCCCGAAAAATTTAATGAATGGAAAATTGATCAAGAAGAAGTTGACCTGAGTGAAGTTGACTTTTCAGGAATAGTATTGAGTGAAATTGATTTAAGCAATGTTGATTTAAATTCAAGCTCTTTTGCAGACAGCAGTATATCACTTAGTAACTTTACAGGGGCTGACTTGACGTCAACCGATTTCACCCGCGCAAGAATATTGGAATGTGATTTTACGGAAAGCCTTCTTACCGGGGCAGATTGCAGTTATGCTGATATGACATACTGCAATTTTACAGATGCTGACCTTGCAGGATGCATACTTTCCGAAGCTAATTTGAGCAATTCCGATCTTACAGCTGCATATAATCTTGATGCCAGCCGTTTTGATAATGATACGGTTTGGCCTGATGATGACCTGCTGCCTGAAGGATTTGATGTTACCTGCCGCGATGATCTTTCTTCTCTCAGAGATGATGAAGATTCGCAAGACAGCGATTACTAAAGACTTATAAAATATCAAGCTTTCCGAACCTATCATGTCGACAACCGGTGTGGTTGTAGGAAAGCTTTTTGATTGTTAAATCCACTCGCTAAGATCTAAAATTTATGCTAATATACTGGTATGAAAAAGTTTGATTTTTTAAATCAATTCAGGGATATTGTGTTTGTTGTAAATAATCACTTTGAGATTGTTTACCGTAATAATGCGTTTAACAAAGTTTTTAAAAACTATGAAAAAATAAAAAAACTTTCACATGGCATGAATTTTTACATCTGTCCTTTGAATAGCGAAATCATAGAAACCTATTCACCGCTTTACCATGCAATAACTTCACCGCAAAACTTTTTTGCCTGCATCTCATTTACCTTTGAAAACGGAAAGAAAAACTTCTACGATTTGACGGCGGTAAAAAAATCAAAATATACCGTAATCTTTCTCACCGATGTAACAGCAGCCTTTGAAAACAGGAGCTTTCAGCAGCATAATCTTGAACTGCAAAAACAGTATGATAATCTTGCAGAAGAAAACGAAGATCTTTTGAAGGTAAAACAAAGAGCTCAGTCGCAGGCTATAAGAATTGCTTTGATTAATAAAGTTTCAAACACAATCAGAGAATCTATGGATATCTCAACAATTCTCCAATCCGCATTGAAAGAATTGTCAATAATGTTTGGGGCGTATCGCTCTTATTACGCAGCTTTCAGAGATAAAAAATTCACAATAACAGAAGTCTATGGTGAAGTTGAAAATCTTCCTTCTGATAATACCTTTGAACTTGATCAAACAGTTCTTGCAGCTATTTCCAAAAGAGAAATCTCTGTCACTAACTGCTTGAAAGAATTTGTAAACGCAAGAACCTTTAAACAATCAGTACAAAGAATAATCGTTCCAGTATATCATATGCAGCATTTGATGGGCATTATTGTCATGCTCTCTTATCAGAAACGTGAACTCAATGAAGAATTGGAAATCCTGGAAGCAATATCCGCGCAGCTTTCAAATGCAATAACCAGGGCAGAACTTTATAATAAAAATGTCCAAACTGTTAAAGAATTAAAACAGGCAATGAAAGAATTAAAAGAAACGCAGATTCAGTTAATTAATTCTGAGAAAATGGCTTCTCTCGGTCAATTGATAGCCGGTGTGGCACATGAAATCAACACACCGGTTGCCTCCATAAAGTCAAATAACACAATAGTTTCAAAGCTTTTGCGGCAGATAACTGATCCTGAACTAGCCGGCATGCTGCAAGAACTTAACGAAATTGATAAAGAAGCAATTGCAAGAATAAGCAACATCGTAACCTCACTTAAAAAATTTGTCCGTCTGGATGAGGCTGAATTGCAGGAAGCTGATATAAATAAAGAACTTGATTTGACTTTGGATTTGATAAGACACGAAACAAAAAACAGGATTAAAATAATAAAAAATTACGGCGAAATCCCCGCGGTTAAATGCTTTCCGAACATGCTTAATCAGGTGTTCATGAATATACTTGTTAATGCATGCCAGGCGATAGATGGTGAGGGAACTATAACGATTACAACTGAATATAAGGATAAAAAACTTGTTGTGAAGATAAAAGATACCGGTCGTGGAATACCCGCAAACCTTCTGGACAAGATATTTACAGCCGGATATACTACAAAAGGAGCAGGGGTTGGTACAGGACTCGGGCTTGCAATATGCAATAAGATTATTGAGAAGCATGAGGGTGAAATCAGCGTAAACAGTGAGGTTGGCAAGGGCAGCGAGTTTGTTATTACTATCCATAGTAAGTAATATTTGTTAAGTTTTGTTACGCAAGGATTATAGCTATTGCTGAAACAGCTTAATGTTTAAAAAAACAAAAATATAATTTTAACAAATAATCCATATAAAGCAAGACATTTCAATAAAAATATGCTATATTAATAGTATAAAGTGTTTTAATTACCCTTTTTAAAAATCAGATAAATTTAACACTTTAGTCCAACGTCAGTAAAAGAATACAATGTAACAAAAATTCATATATGTAGTAAAAAATGACAATAATTTATTCAAAATATTTTTATTAAATACAGAAGTGTGTAGATAGAATATTTTATTGTTAGTGTCGGAGGCAAGTAATGACAATTAGTGTTAACAGCAAAAAGAAACAGGTTAAAAAATCATTTGATGAATTACTTATGGATTTAAAAACAAGCAATTCAGAAAAAGTTAGATACAATGCAGCACGTGTATTGGGCGAAATGGGTGATCCGAAAGCTGTAGAACCGTTAATTGATGTATTGAAACATGACAAAAACGGGTCTGTAAGATTATATGCAGCAAGAGCACTCGGTGAACTCGGTGATTCAAAAGCTACAGTACACTTAATAGAATCACTTCGTGAAGACAGAAACGTAGACGTTAGAGTTCGTGCAGCGCGTGCATTAGGTCGTTTGGGCGGCGAAATCGTTGTTGAGCCGTTGGTTGAAGCATTGAACGATGAAAACCCTCAGGTTTGTATAACAGCAACAGACGCTTTAATTGAAATCGGCGATGTTGCAACTGATGCTTTAATCGCGTCATTGGATCACGAAAAAGTTAATGTTCGTTGTGATGCAACAAGAGCGCTCGGCGAAATTGGCAACAAAAAAGCTGTTGAAAAAGTTATCAATATGCTTTATGATGAATGGGTAAACGTAAGAATTTATGCGGTAACATCTCTGGGTAAATTAAATGATACAAAAGCAGTTCCTGCATTAATTGACGTTATGAAAAACCGTTCAGAAAACGAACTTGTAAGAGCAGGGGCAGCAGCAGCACTCGGTGTTCTCCGTGATCAAAGAGCATTGCTCCCGCTTCGTGAATTGATTATGGAAGCTGAAGAACTCGGTGAATTAGAAGATACAGCTTTGAAATCATTCAAAAAAATTATGGCAGCTAACTGGCAGTCTATTCCGGGCGCTACCGCTCAGAAAAAGCCGGCTGCTACTTTCTAAACAGTTAATTCTTTCTTTTTAATTACTTTTTTGGTAAATGGAAAAGTTGGGAATATATTATATCTCCCAACTTTTTTTTATGTATATAAGGCTTTGTATAGATTTTTTCAAAATTGTGCTATAATAAAACTATGAAGAGAATACTATTCATAAGTTTATTGATAATGGCGGTGTGCATGCCTGTCAGAGCGGACGATATTACGGAGGATTTTCTGGATATTGCCGCTGATTACTGTATACAGGGAAATTACGCAGAAGCGGTTAATTATCTTGATAAAGCAATTGCACATGAGCCGGACAATCCTGATTTAAAGGCAATAAAAGAGGGGCTTTATCGTATCCAGAACCCGAATGCAAAATCTTATTTAACATTGCATAATCCTGAGGTCAAAACAGCACAGGATTACAAAAGATCCGGGAATAAGACCAAGGAAACAGAAGCGTTAACGGCTGGGGTAAACGCCAACAATCCGTGGGCGACCTATTATATGGCGGAATATTATCGTTCTGTGAAACAGTACAATACAGCGTTGAATTATTATGATAAAACGCTTGAATTAAAGGCGGGTTTTGCGCAGTGTTATCTAGGGATAACATTAACTTTAATGGAGATGCGTAATTATGAGGCAGCGCTTAATGCGGTGAGATATTATCTTGACAGATGTCCTAAATCCGATTTAGGGTATGCATTGCGTGCAGAAATGAATATGAAACTGCATAACTATGTTGATGCGCAGGCTGATATAATTACGGCAATGTCAATTTCTGATGATATTGAATACAAACTTCTTGAGGCTGAAATTCTTTATTACCGCGGAGATTACAAGAATGCTAAAGAAAAACTCACACAACTTTCAAGCAGTATAAAAACAGCGGAAATATATAAGTATTTGGGATTGTGTGATTACGCACTCAAGGATTATAACAATGCATTGTTGAACTTAAATACATCAATCATCCTCTCTGATGACGACATTGAGGTAAAGAACAAGTATAATGAAGTCAAGAGTAAAATAACAAACGGAAACATCAATGGCTAGAAGAGAACGACACAAAAAAGAGAGCACAGCGGCAAGAATAAAAAATTGGAGTATCTCTATAATTCTTGCGATAATAATGTTTTGCGGACTGCAAAGCTATAGTGCTTCAAGTCTTAGATTTGTGCAGGTAAGTGATGTTCATTTTTCAACGCGGCAGACAAATACGACATATAAACTTACCGGAGAATCGCCGGAACTTCTTGACGATGCAATAGAACAGATTAATGCAATTCCGGATGTTAATTTTGTAATGTTTACAGGCGATCAGATAGATAAATCTTTTGAAAAAGAATTGTCAGCGTTTTTGCCGCATGCTGAAAAGCTTGTCTATCCGTGGTATATTGCTTTCGGAAACCATGATACTTGTATAGGCGGGTATTTGACACCGTCAGTATACTTGAGTCTGGTTAGCAAACACAATAAGAATTTCAATTTTACAACACCTTACTATTCTTTTGTTCCGCAAAAAGGTTATAAAGTAATAGTGCTGGATACAATTATTCGCGACAGGATAACTGCGAACGGCGAGATTAGTAAGGAACAGTTACAGTGGCTGGATAATCAGATTAATGCTTCCCCTAAAGACACAATACTTATTTTTATGCATGTTCCGATAATAGAGCCATACAGCAGCCCGGGACACAAATTGCTTAATGCGGAAGAGGTTGAGGCTGTATTAGAAAAATATAAGAATCCTATCGGGGTATTTCAGGGACACTACCACGGGGCAAAAATTACCCAGAAAGGTAATATTTTATATGTAAGTTCAGCGGCTCTGGTAAGTTACCCGAATGTGTTCAGGGTTGTCAATGTGACGAATTACCGCAGAAGAGTTGTTTTTGATATAAAAACAAGAGAAACCCGTCTGCAAAACTTACAAAAACTTGCAAAAATTATGGTTTTTGGAACAACAATATATTCCGGTGAAGAACAGGATCAAAACGGTATTTATATTATAAAAAAATAACAGAGGTAAAGTATGAGCGATTTTAAGATTAAATTCAGAGGAGTAAGAGGGAGTTATCCTATAGCGAACGGCAATTATCTGCAATATGGCGGGAACACCTCTTGCGTGGAAGTACATGTAAACGGACATTTAATAATTCTGGATGCAGGTACAGGGCTTATTGATACGGGTAATGAGTTAATGGAGAAATATATTTCTTCAGGTCTAAATCCGCAGGAACGCACTCCGATAGAGGCGACTGTTTTAATTTCGCATATACATCAGGATCATATACAGGGCTTTACATTTTTTAGACCGCTGCATATTCCGACGAGTAAAATAAATGTATTCGGGAACGTAAGTTATTCTCAGACTCTTGCTGATGAACTTGCCCAATTGTTGTTTGGCAAATCTTTTCCTCTGGATCTGGGTGATATTGCGGGTAACCTTAACATCCATGATATTACAGACACTGACGGAATAATTCTTCGCCACGGGAGTGAGCCGATAATCAAAAGGATTGAAACTGATGAGGATAAAATTCCGCAGGGCGATGATGTTCTGATTACCTGTTATCGTTCTTATGCACATCCACAAGAAGGTGTAATAATTTATAAGATAGCATATAAAGACAAAACCCTTGTTTATGCAACAGATAAAGAGAGCTATCTTGGCGGGGATAAAAAACTTGCCAATTTTGCGCGCGGCTGTAATGTTATAATCCATGATGCGCAATACACAACAGAAGATTATTTGAACACATTTGTTCCAAAACAGGGTTACGGACACTCAACCTTTGATATGGCGCTTGAGTGCCAAAAACAGGTTGGCGCACAGAAACTTATTTTCTTCCATTTTGATCCGACATATGATGACAACAAATTAAATATCATTAAAGAACATTATAAAGATCTTGAGAATGCCGAACTTGCTTATGAAGGTCTTGAGATAGAATTATAAACTATAAACGGTAATATGAAGAGGTTTTTAATATCAGCATTAATATTAACGTGCATAATTACATCCGGCTACCGTAAACCTGATGTATATGTAATTGATGCGCAAAAAAACGGGGCACTGCATAATGACTGGGGTTTAAGGTATTTGAATGAAAAATGTTATTATGCGGCGATACAGGAATTTAAGATAGCGATAAGCTTAAACCCTGACACACAGGCGACCTCGACATATTACAATAATCTGGGTGAAACCTATATGTTAATAGGGTATCCGGACTGGGCACAGGACTGTTTTGAACGTGCGATTACGCAGTACAGTCTTAATTTTAAATACTACCAGAACCTTGCGAAATGTTTTAAGGCGCGTGGACTTGTTGATATGAAGATAAAGGAATACAGTCAGGAAGGCTCGCCTCTGAATAAAATCATGCTCGGGCTTTTGTATGTAGAAAAGGGCGATGCACGCCGCGGGATTATAATACTTGATGAATTTGCAATGTCAGAACCTGATTTGATAATAACAGTTGCAGTGAAAGCCTATATCAAAGATATGGTTAGACAAATAAACAGCACACAAACACTGTAATAATTATACAGCTGATTCAATCTCATCAATAATAAGCTTAACGGCAGCAATACGATCTTCTGCCATGGTAATCGGTCTGCCGACAACCAGATAATCAACACCGGCAAGCACAGCATCACGCGGGGTATCTACACGAACCTGATCGTTTACGGATGCCCAGGTTGGACGCGTTGCAGGACAAAGGATTATAAAATCGTCTTTTACACATTTTCTAATTTTTTTTGCTTCTTCGGCGCTTGCTACAACACCGTCAAGCCCGTTTTCTTCTGCAACTTTAGCGAGCTGGAGAACGTATGATTCAATGTTTTTATCAACACACAATTCTTCTGTTAAAGTTCTCTGCCCAAAACTGGATAAAAGTGTAACCCCGAGGATAGTAGGCGGGTCAATCCCCATTGATTTAGCGGCAGCACGTGAGGCTTTCACGACAGAGGCAACCATTTTGGAGCCGCCTTGAATGTGTACGTTAAAAAAGTTAATCCTGTTTTTAACAAGGCTGATAGCGGCTTTTTGAACAGTGTGCGGGATATCGTGGAATTTACAGTCATAATAGCATTTAGCGCCCAATTCTTCTAACAGGCGGAAAGCTTCAAAACCGTAATTAACAATCAGGGGCAAACCTATTTTAAAATATCCTACATAATCTTTCAATTCTCTGACTAAATCTCTTGCCTCTTTGAGATTATCTACATCGAGAGCAAGAATAATTCTGTCTTTAGCGCAAGTGGGTTTAATAATCATCAACTCTCTCCTAACAATACAGTTAAAATAACACAATAATAAAAGAAAATCAAGCAAAAATCCTGCAAAAAAAGAGCCGCCGTCGGCGGCTCAAAGTAATCGTTTTGGTTTCACGTCTTTTATGAATCTTCTCTAATCTCCTGACGTTGTTCTTTTTTCATTTTCAGAACCGTATAATACTGCACGAGCAGCAGCTGAAGCAGGAGCTACAGTCTGATCGTAGAACTTGATAGGGAAGATATCATTGATTTTAAATTTTGATGTACATACGCGATCTTCACTCTGTGTACAAGAAACTGATCTGTTAGGTCCTTTTGTACCGTTAGCATCAATCCAGCCAAAACAAGGTTTTGCTTCTGTGCAGTTACCTTTGGAACCGTCAAATGTAAATACGATACCGTCATGGAAACGGAATACGTAGTTGCTAGCCCCAATTACGGCAGGAGTTACACCTGATGCATCTGTTCCGTCATCCTTAATAGATACTTTGTAATTAGTTAAATCTTCACCGGTTACAAGGTCACCGTTTGTTCTATCTGCAAAAAGTCTATATATAGAAGCTACATAAGTAGTCTGGTTCTCCGCTAGCGCTGGAGGCTCACCACTTGTAGCTGCTAATGCTGAAGTACCTGCCAAATCGTAATCATCAAGTGCAATGTTCATAACAACAGCTTGTGATAAAACTGATAATGCTTTTTTGTAAGCTGTTTTGAACTGTGCGCCGTTTGTATTGTTAATCAATGTCGGCATTGTCATTGCCGCAACTACCCCGATGATTGCCAAAGTAATCAATACTTCTGCAAGTGTGAATGCGTTTTCAAATGCGTTGTGTTTTGTAAATAGTTTCATGTATACCTCCAAATTTCTATTACATAATCAGTATAACATACGAATATCAATTTGTCAAGTATTTTGATATATATATCATTAAAACGGTGGAATTTGGCTTTATACTTATAAAAAAAGGGGCATATCTTGGATAAAAAAATATTAGGGAAACAGTTAAAACAGATACGAATTGACAGAGGATTTTCGCAGGAAAAATTGTCCGAAATGGTCGATATTTCACCGCGTCAGATGTGTGTCATAGAAAATGGTAATTCTATCCCTTCACTTGATACATTTATCAAGATTGCACAAACTTTACATTTCGACATAA
The DNA here is from genome assembly GCA_944322865.1 of Candidatus Gastranaerophilales bacterium. Classification (GTDB taxonomy): domain Bacteria; phylum Cyanobacteriota; class Vampirovibrionia; order Gastranaerophilales; family Gastranaerophilaceae; genus CALUVH01. Next base: position 5,312 of record CALUQJ010000047.1, on the reverse strand, counting down.
ATGAGTTTTTTAATATTGACATAGAACCCACAGAAAAGCTCCGTACAGACATAATTAAGCTCATACAAACAGCTGACAGAAAAAATCTTTGTCTGATTAAAGACCTCCTTCTAGCCGTTGAAAAAAATGTGTAAAAGCCCTTGAATACTGTTGATAAGCCCTATCTAATACTTTGGAATTAGTTAAAAAATGTTAGTCAAAAGAGTAAAAATTTATTCTCCGGAGTGGTGATTTTTTTTAAAAAAACGTTTAATATATATATGTAAGCTTGATATGACCAAGAACTTTCTCGGGGTTGCGACAAGATTTTTTCTTATTAATTGGTTAATAAGTATCAAGCTTACCTCCTCCAAAGTAAGTTTCAGCTATATACTATGTACAAATTAATTTATTTAAACTAAACTCTATGTTTGATATTCATGGCTTGCCGAATGGCAAGTCTTTTTCTATCTTGATGTAGAATTACCGTTTTTATTTTTTTATGGTATTATCAAAAGGTCACAAGTGTATTGTAAAGGAGTATCGCATGACAACAGAAGTTAAAGCCAGCCACATCCTTGTAGAAACTGAACAAGAGGCTATGGATTTATATAACAAAATTAAAAACGGTTTATCATTTGAAGAAGCGGCAATGAAAAATTCTTTGTGTCCATCTGGTGAAGCTGGCGGTGATTTAGGCTTTTTCGGGCGCGGCATGATGGTAAAACCGTTTGAAGATGCCGCTTTTGATTTAGAAGTCGGTGAGTTGTCCAAACCTGTTAAAACTCAATTCGGCTGGCATTTAATCCTTGTTACCGATAAAAAATAATGATTAATGATTTTTTAAAAAATAACGGAATAGATTGTCTTTTAGTCAATTCAACCAACGAATTCCTGGTTGAATACAACACTCTGGAAGAAAATTCCAGATATCACCTGACAGGTTTCAGCGGCTCAACGGGAGATGCCTTGATTTCACCGGAGGGAATATTTCTATTTGTTGACGGAAGATATCATATTCAGGCGGATAATGAAGTTGATCATTCTAAAATCAGTGTGGTCAAACTCCAAACAGGTCAGACATTTTTGGAAGAAATGGTCAAAAAAGTTCCAAAAGGTGCGGTTGTCGGAGTTGTGGCAAGAAAAAATTCACAAAAACGTGTTGAAGAGTTCGAAAAATATTTTAAGGTTAAGCTCCTTGATATTGACCCGTTTGAAAAGAGTTTTTCCCGACCTAAACTGTGCAATGAAAAAATTGAGTTGAAATATTCAGGTCTGACATCTGAAGAAAAAATCAAACTTCTGCAAGATAAGTTACAGTCGGAAGAAGCCTTTCTTTTCACCAATCTTGAAGAAGTATCTTATCTTTTCAACCTGCGCGATTTTTCCAGACCTTATGCCGCAAACATCTTAGGTAAAGCTTTTGTTTCAAGAGATAAAGCATGCCTGTTTACGCCTGAAAACATGTCAGAGCTGGACAGTATACTGTGCGGATTTGAAGGTAAGATTTTTGTTGACAAGGCAAGCATAAATGCAAGAGATTACTCGCTTATCAGTAATAAAGTGCAAGAAGCTGAAAGTCCGCTTAAATTAATGAAATCCGTAAAAAATGACGCAGAAATAAGCCATTACAAAGACGCATTCAGACGTACTGATGCGGCATTGTACGCTATTAGGGAATATATTGAAAACAGCGGCAATATTTCAGAGTACGATATTGCAAATCAGCTGGAAAAAGAATTTTTGAGATTTGGCGCAAGGAGTTTAAGTTTTAAATCCATAGTTGCAAAAGATAAAAATTCCGCACTCGCCCATTACTCAAAATCTTCCAAAGACGAGATAATAAAAGAAGGCAGTCTTGTCCTGATTGATTGCGGTGCGTATTATGAAGGCGGGCTCGCAACCGACATAACAAGGGTTTTTGTAAAAGGGCAGCCGTCGGATTTGCAAAAAACGGTTTATACAACTGTTTTAAAAGCATTTTTGCACGCATTTAATTTCTCCGGTAAAGATTTTTGCGGATATGATCCGGATCTGCTTGTAAGAAAAATTTTTGACGAAAACAAGATAGCAGGATTTGAATTTAATCATGGGCTCGGGCACGGTATAGGTATAAGTGTTCACGAAGCCCCGCCGAATTTGAGTAAAAACAGCATTGCAAAAACAAAAATCACAGAAAATATGTGTTTTACAATAGAACCGGGACTTTATAACAAAGAGCATTTCGGTGTGCGGCTGGAAAATTCCTGTTATTACAAAGACGGTAAAATTAATTCATTTGTAAATATGTGTTATGAAGATAAACTGATTGATTACGGCATGCTGACTCAGCAAGAAAAAACATGGCTTGGAAATTTTGAGGTAAAATAATGGAAATTACGGCAGTAACCAATAATCTTGTTAAAGAAACGGTCAAATTGCAGCAGCGTAAGTACCGCGACCTGACCGGTAAATTTATACTGGAAGGTTTCAAAGCTATAGATGAAGCTTATCATGCCGGAATTGAACTTGAACATGTCTTTGTGTTAAAAGAAAAATCCGAAAATTATAACTTCTTGCAGGATAAAATTATTCTGACTAATGAAGCTGTACTAAAAAAGATTTCGACAACCGATACCCCGCCGGAAGCCGTTGGAATAGCATTTCAAAGACATTATGCAATGGATGATTTAAAAGATACAAAAAAAGTTGTATTACTTGAAAACATCCGCGATTTAGGAAATTTGGGGACAATATTGCGTACATCAGCCGCTTTCGGGGCTGATGCAGTTGTGCTTTACGGCGATTGCGTTGATATTTACAACCCTAAATGTGTCCGCGCCTCTGTCGGAAATTTATGGAAAATCCCTGTTGTTAATATAAAACTCTTTGAAGATTTAAAAAATATTTTCCAAAATTACAACAGAATAGCCACTCTTCCGCGTGCAAGAACGCTTTTGAAAGACTTTAAAACAGATTTTCCTGTTGTTGTCATGTTCGGCAGCGAAGCCGACGGGTTAAGTGAAGAATTGCAGAGGTTTGCAACCTCTTCTGTCAAGATAGAAATGACAGAAAATGTGGAATCTCTTAATTTGAGTGTGTCGTGTGCGGTTGTATTGTATAAAATTTTTATTGTATAATTTGAGCTATGGACATTACGGAAGTAAAACGCATCTGGAGCGAAGTAAAAGCTATATTACGTGAAACGATACCTGCACATGCTTATTATTCATGGGTTGAGGCAATGGAGGCAGTCGGGTTTGACAACGATGTTTTCAATATCCTGACAGTTCACCAGATGGCAACTCAGATCGTGCGGCAGAGTTATTCGTCACAGATTAATGATGCGCTGGAAAAAGTCTTAGGCAGGCATGTTGATTTTACAATAAGTTATGACGCTGATCTTGCCGAAAAATACAAAAAAGAAATGAAAAAAGAAAGTCTGCGCCCTAAAATCGACAAAACTTCCGAAAATCGCGCGCTGGAAAATCTTGCGCAAATGCAGTCATCTTCAAATTTGAACCTAAAATATAAATTTGAAAATTACGTTGTCGGCGAAAACAGCCGTTTTGCACACGCTGCTGCTTACACAGTTGCACAAAATCCCGCAAAAAAATACAATCCGCTTTTTATCTACGGCGCTTCAGGACTTGGTAAAACCCACCTTATGCAGGCTATAGGGCACTATATTATTTTTAACAAACCCAAATTACGCGTAAAATACATAAAGACAGAAGAATACTTCAATGAAATTATCAAAAACCTTCAATGTAATGACAGGGTTTCAAGAATGGATAAGTTCCGCCAAAAATACCGGAATGTCGATGTGCTTTTGATAGACGATATTCAATTCCTTGAATCCAAAACAGCAACTATGGAAGAAATATTCCATACTTTTGACAGTCTGTACAACAACAACAAGCAGATTGTCATTACCTCAGACAGGCTGCCAAAAGATATTCCGACACTCCCTGACAGGCTCAGAACACGTTTTGAAATGGGGCTTGTGGTGGACATTACCCCGCCGGATTTTGAAACACGCGTTGCTATATTAAAAAACCTCGCCGAACAAATTAATCTTAAAGTAGATTTTGCTGTGTTTGAATATATCGCAAATAATTTTGTAAACAATGTGCGCGAGCTTGAAGGCGCCTTCAACAAGGTGAGCGCTTACGCAGATATTGAACAAACAGATTTAACCCTTGAATTTGCACGTAAAGTTCTGAACTGTGAAGCGCATAAAACAGAATTGACAATAGAAAAAGTTATCAAAGCCGTAAGTGATTATTATGGAGTTTCAATCAAAGATTTCAAAAGCACTTCACGCAACCAGCGCGTTTCAAGCGCCCGGCATGTAGCGGTTTATATGGCGCGCGAACTTACCCAAAAAAGCTTTGAAAGTATTGCTGAATATCTGAATAAAAAACACACGACAATGCTTTATTCTTACGAAAAAATAAAAGATGATCTACGGCTTAACAGGGATTTAGAAAGAGCAATAACAGAGATAAAAGAAAGTTTACGGGATTAAAAATGTTTGATTACATAAAAGGGATAATTACAAATAAAACCAACTCCGCAAAAGGAACCTATCTGACTGTCGAAACATGCGGAATAGGATATTTGCTCGAAGTTACCGGACGAGATTACGCGGAAATAAAAGAACTGAATATTGAAGGAAAAGTTTACGCAGTTCTCTTGCACCGCGAAGATAAAATGTCACTCTGTGGATTTTTACACCGCGAGGACAGGGACATATTTAATATCCTGATATCCGTATCCGGTGTGGGAAGCAAAATGGCACTGACTTTGCTTGATGAATTTCAATCCTCAGAATTAATCGGGTTTGTAATTGAAGAGAATTATAAAGAATTAACCCGCGCAAAAGGTGTGGGGTCAAAGCTTGCCCAAAAAATAATTCTTGAACTGAAAGGTAAACTGATGAATTATCAAACCAATGAACCGGTTAAAGTTTCTGGACTTAGTGCAAAGCAGGATACTCAAGCAGTAGAAGATGCTCAAATGGTACTTGTATCACTTGGCTATGAACGCGAAGAAATAAAAAATGCAATCGCAAAATCCGCCCCGATATTGAAAGAAAACGCATCAGCAGAAGAGATTCTAAAAGAAGCCCTAAAAGTCCTCTCCTCCGCTTGAAAAGCTGACAGGATTATTAATCAGGGACTTGAAATTTTTGGGGCGATAGTGTATAATAGGAATATGAAAAACCAATTACCGAGGAAGTATAGAATAACATGTAGGGTGCGTCGTTTGGACGCACCAGAAAACATTGTATCTTCGCGTTATGTCGGTTTGCATAATGGTGATGCCGATGACACAAAAATGGCTGAAAC
>CALUQJ010000046.1 GCA_944322865.1 Candidatus Gastranaerophilales bacterium | reverse complement strand
AGTGACGCTGACTCCGATGCAGATAGTGACGCTGACTCTGATGCAGATAGTGACGCTGACTCCGATGCAGACAGTGATAGCGACTCAGACACAGATACTGACTCTGATACTGATACCGATACAGACACTGACACCGATGATGATGCTCTGGAAGAAGGAACAAATGTTGGCAAAAATGCTTACAAACAACGAGTATTTGACTACGATGTCGACTCTATAGACAAACGTCAATATATGAGATTTGACATTGCCGGCAACCAGAATGATGTTGAATTTGAAGCAACCGAAAATGTTCAAGACATCATAGATATATCAAGAGGCGGTGTTTCCCTCAAACAAGACGGATCTATTCAAGTTGGTGATATTGTTCCGGTTGAATTAAAATACGGTGACCTTGACATAAAAGCTAATGTAGAAATAGTTTCTACAAGTGATGTAACAGCAGGCGGTAAGTTCATTGACTTAGACTCTGCAACAGCGAACAAACTTCTCTACTTAAGCATTATGTTAGAAGAAGCAAATACTCCAATCGTTCAATCTCAAATAGATAAGAACATCCAATAATAATCAAACAAATAATGACCGGCGGATTAAATAAATCCGCCGGTTTTGTTATATACCTAAAATCTTTTTATCTTAAAGTTTCCGGCACAGCCATAGGAATAGGTGTAGGCGCTTTCACTTCATTCTGCTGAGGAGCAGTTGTTTGATTTGAATTGTTATTATTCCGGAACCGGAAGTTTTTAACCACATCAGAAGGCGTCATTGCTGGAACATTTTTTGTCGGGTCTACCTGCATTGAAGGATCGACGGTTTCTTGATTTTCATTTTCCTTTACCTCTTTTTCTTCATCTTCTTCGGTTTTAATAATTCCGGTTGAGAGGCTGAATGGCATAAGTTTGACTTCAGGATAGTTGAAATCAAGTTTTCCGTATGGCTGAACACCTACTTTCATAACATCATGCCAAATAATAGCCGGAGCAGTTCCGCCATAGATATTACCGCGGGTTGTTCCGTTTTCGTCGTTTCCAACCCAGACACCTGTTACAATATTCGGGGTATAACCCACAAAGTAAGCATCTCTGTTGTCATCTGTAGTTCCTGTTTTACCTGCCGCAGGAACGCCTATATTGGCAGCGCGTCCTGTACCATTGGTTATAACAGTTTTCATCATTGCTGTCATTTGCGCCGCTGTTTTAAGACTTAATTGATGTGAAATTTTTGTTTTTGGTGCGCGATAAACAACTTTTCCGCGTGAGGTTTCGACTCTTTCCACTGCATAAGGCTGGACTATATATCCGCCGTTTGCAAAAGCGCCAAATGCACGTGTAAATTCAAATAATTTAACTCCGTTAGAGCCTAGAGCAATTGTATAATCGTATTCAAGCGGAGTTTCAATACCAAGTACTCTGGCTGTTTGAATGACAGAGCGAATACCAACTTCTTGTATCATTCTGACCGCCGCAACGTTAGAAGATATCATCAAGGCGGTATAAACAGGGATTTTCCCTCTGTATTTGTTGCCGGCATTTTTAGGTGCCCAATCTCCGATTTTTACAGGTGTATCTTCTATCAAATCGTTAGGGTCTACTCCGTGTTCCATAGCAGCGGCATAAACAATAGCCTTAAATGCTGATCCCGGAGGTCTTACAGCTTGTGACACTCTGTCATACTGGCTCTGTACATAATCTTTACCGCCTGAATATGCAAGAATACGACCGTCTATCGGGCTGAATGCGAACAGGGCAGCCTGTTGTTTTGCTCCTGTCAAGCCCCAGTTGCGCATTACACGCGGAATAGCTTCGTTAGCAGCCTTTTGCATTTTATAATCAAGAGTTGTAATAACTTTATAACCACCCTGGGAAATTTCAGTTTCGTCAAACCCTAATTTTTCCAGTTCTTTCAGCACGTAATCACAAAAATAAGGGGCTTTATTGGTTGTATAAAACTGCGGTCTTTGGGTCAGGTTAACTTTTTCTTCTTTTGCTGCCTCAAACTGTTCTTTTGTAATATAACGCATTTTATACATACGGTTAAGAACCTGGTTTCTTCGTTTTACGGCAAGTTCCATATTATTAAACGGGGAATAAACCGAAGGCGCCTGAGGCAGACCGGCTATTAGTGCAAGTTCCGCCAGATCAAGTTCTTTTAAGTGTTTATCAAAGTAAATCTGGGCTGCCCCTTCAACTCCGTATGCTCCGCTTCCCAAATATACGTTATTTGCGTACATTTCAAGAATCTGGTTTTTAGAAATGGTCTTTTCAATTCTTGCGGCTATAAACAATTCTTTTAACTTTCTGTCAAAAGTTCTTTCATTGGACAAAAATAAAACTCTTGCAAGCTGTTGGGTAATTGTACTTGCCCCCTGAACCACATGTCCTGCCAGAATGTTCTGTATTGTAGAACGAGCAAGACCTGTCAGATCGTAACCTTTATGTTTATAAAAGTTTTTATCTTCCGTTGCAATAAGAGCATGGATAAAATCTTCCGGTATATCGTCAAAATTAACTTTTTCGAATGTGTAAGCCGTGAATGTTTTTATTATTTCTCCGTCAGCAGAATAGAATTTCGTTACAATATTTGGCTTAAAACCGTCGAGATTCTCTATCGGCGGAAGCGAGGAAAGATACAACTGCAAAGATGCGACCCCTGCCAGTGCGCAGGCGCAACCGGTTATGAATAAAAACTTAATCGTTGATATAAATCCGTTAGGCTCTTTTTTCTTTTTGCGAACATTTGAACGCGCTGATTCTTTATATCGTCTGTTTTGTTTTCTGTCTGTCATAAATTTACCTCGGAATTATTTTAATATAAAATACATATATTGGCAAACATGTTATTATAATATTATGAAGGATTTTATACTATCTGTAATAAATGAAATAAGATCATATTTTGTTCCGGAGCAGGTAACATACGAGGTTACTGGCAAATGTCTTAAGTGCGGAAAGTGCTGCAATTATATGTACAGTTATGATACATATACAGAAAAAGAGTTTAAATTTATGCAGTTTCTTTTTCCGACATACAGACGGTTTTATATAAAAGGGAAGGATGAAGAAGGCAATTTGATTTTTGCTTGCAAACTGGTGACAAAAGATGGTTTGTGTTCGGATTACAAGAACCGTCCTGCAATGTGCAGACGCTATCCCGCTAAACGAATACTTTATCCGGCAAAACTCCACGAAGGCTGCGGATATAAAGTGAATATAAAAACTTTTAGCGATTATCTTACAAAAAGTTCTGAATAATAGGCAGGACTTAATCTCTGAAATATAATACCACTATGGCGGATGTGATTTTGTAAATTTGAAAAAAGTTTTTTTTAGTGTATAATTATTTTAAGACATTTAAGATGAGGGTTTATAATGAATAAAAATCAATCAATGGGTATGTATATTGTTTTAGCGATAGTTGTTCTGGTGTTTGTATCATCAGTATTTCTGGCAGGACCTAATACCAGCACTACAGAAATATCATATTCTAACTTTTTACAGCGTTTAGAAAACAACGAGTTTAAGACAATACAAAAAGCTCATGACTTTTTGATTGCGGTACCCAAAGTCCAGCCAAAGGCAGCTATTCAGCAGACTGATACAGCAGTGACAGCGGAAAATCCTTTCGGAGTTGCTGTTGAAAAGAAAGCTCCTGTAGTACAATATAAAGTTTTAACACCAAATGATCCTGATTTAATGAAAAAATTGGAAGCATCAGATGCTGAATTACAGGTTATTAAACCGGAGGATTCATCTCAATTAATGGGGATTTTAGGATCATTACTTTTACCGTTGTTATTCATTATTTTCCTTGTTGTAATGGCAAAAAGTATTCAGGCAGGCGGCTCTCAGGCAATGTCTTTTGGAAAAAGCAAAGCTAAAATGATGCTCGACAGTAAAGTTAAAACAACATTCAAAGATGTAGCCGGTATTGATGAAGAAAAGAAAGAACTTGAAGAAATTGTTGACTTTTTGAAAAACGGGGCAAAATACCTGAAATTAGGGGCAAGAATCCCTAAAGGGGTTTTGCTTGTCGGACCTCCTGGTACCGGTAAAACCCTAATGGCTAAAGCAGTTGCCGGAGAAGCCGGAGTACCGTTCTTTTCAATAAGCGGGTCTGATTTTGTTGAGATGTTTGTCGGAGTTGGGGCAAGCCGTGTAAGAGATTTGTTCGATCAGGCAAAAAAACATCAACCATGTATTATATTTATAGATGAAATAGATGCTGTCGGACGTCAGCGTGGTGCAGGTTTAGGCGGCGGGCATGACGAACGTGAACAAACCCTTAACCAATTACTTGTTGAAATGGACGGGTTTGACGAAAATACAAATATTATTGTTATTGCGGCAACCAACAGACCTGATATTCTTGATAATGCACTATTAAGACCGGGACGTTTTGACAGACAAATCTATATCAATGCACCGGATGTTAAAGGCAGAGAAGAAATTTTACGTGTTCATGCCAAAAATAAACAGCTTGACAGTGAAGTTGATTTAAAAATTCTTGCAAAACGTACACCTGGCTTTACCGGGGCGGATTTGCAGAATCTTTTAAATGAATCAGCACTTCTGGCGGCGCGTAATAACAAAACAAGTATTTCAATGGAAGATGTTGACAATTCTATTGACCGTGTAATCGCCGGTATTGAAAAGAAAAGTAAAGTTATGACCGATGAAGATAAAGAACTTACTTCTTACCACGAAGTCGGTCATGCTCTGATTGCAAAACTTGTGAAAGACGGAAATGAATTACATAAAGTTTCAATTATACCGCGCGGCTGGGCACTTGGTATAACCTGGACAAGACCTAAAGATGAACGTGTACACACAAGCAAAGCTAAACTTCTTGCTGAAATTACAGTTTCACTTGGCGGACGTGCGGCAGAAGAAATTGTCTACGGTCCTGATAAAGTCAGCACAGGAGCTTCACAAGACCTTACAAATGTCACGAACATTGCGCGTAAAATGGTTACGGCGTGGGGTATGTCCGATAAACTCGGTCATATGACTTACGGCAAAAATCAGGAAAATGTCTTTATGGGCAGAGATTTCGGACACCAAAGAGATTACTCCGAACAAATCGCTTTTGAAATTGATGAAGAGATGAAGCGCATTATTGATGAAAGATACGAGATAGCTAAACAACTTCTTACTGAAAACCGTGATATGCTGGAAGTTATTTCAAGAGAACTTCTTGAAAAAGAAACTATTGATGAAAAAGAATTTGAAGAAATAATGGACAGAGTCAGAAGTGAAAGACAAGCTTAATATTGTACTTGAAATACCAATATTCAATATTAATAAAGGATTCAGTATTGTAAAAGATTTTTACGGTACTGATGATCCTTTTAAGATATTGGAATTAGCGCAAACTATCCCCTGCGATATTATAGGATTGAAATTTAATATCAATAACGAAACCGATATCCCGCAGGCAGCAGCTTTGTTACAGAAATTGCTCCCAAATATTAAAAAGCCGCTTATGATACGCGGTGTTAACAATGATGAACTTGACAGAAAATTAATTCCTGCACTTATAAGCGTCTTAAATAGAGAAAGTATCGTTGCGTTTGTAAATGAAAATACTTATAAAGATATCACCCCTCATGTTATAAAAGGTAACCATAAACTTGTTATAAGAACGCCTATTGATATAAATCTTGCAAAAGAGATGAATATTTTGACATCTGATTTAGGGCTGCCTCTTGAAAATATTATAATAGATACTGATATAGGCGGTCTTGGATACGGGCTGGAATACGGCTACAGCATAATGGAAAAAATCAAACTTGAAAAAGAGGATGAGTATTTGAATTTACCTATAATCTCTTTTGCCGGTGAAGAATCTCTAAAAACCAAAGAGGCAAAATCTGAAAATTTTGCCACAAGTTACGGAAACCTGAACAGCCGCGCTGTTTTTTACGAAATAGCTGCGCTCTCTGCTGTTATTGCAGCAGGGGCGGATTATGTAGTAGTTAACTATCCGCCAAATGTCGAAGTTATAAAAAGGCTGGAGGTGTAATGGAATTATCAGGACTGCAAATATTTAAATACCTGCCGGCTGCAAAAAAAGCCGAACACACCAACTGCAAAGAGTGTAATTGTCCAACCTGCATGGCTTTTGCGCTTAAACTTGCCAAAAATCAGGTCAATATATCTTCCTGTCCTTATGTACCTGACGAACTAAGAGAAAAATTTTTGTACAGCCAAAAGCAGCCGCAAAAAACCGTTGAGGTTAACGGTCTTAAAATCGGCGGTGAAAATGTACTCTACAGGCATGAAAAAACTTTTGTAAATCCGACATCCCTTGCAGTTATTCTTGATTTGGCAAAACACGGCTGGCAAGAAAAATTAAAGCGTCTGGAAAATTTTGAAATAACAAGATTAAATGAGAAGTTTAAGGTTGATCTTGTTATACTTAAAAATTGCAAAGAAGAGTTATCAACAAATTTACGCACAATAAAAGAAGAGGATTTTCTTAACCTTCCGCTAAAAAATGCCGGCTGCAAAGATTTTAAAACAACTCTGGAAAACCTTATAAATATCCGGACACGGGCAATAAAAGAAAAGAATGAAAATTTTGAGGATCCTGTATATGTTTATATCAAGTCAGGAAAAGATCTCAAGGATGTCTGCGCGGAGGCGGGGGGTTATATTTGTAAATACGCAAATATGATTATTTTTGAAGATTTTGACGAAGCGTTATTTGCCACATTGATTACTCTGCGCCAAAATATTTTTACAGATCCGCAAAAACCGTTGCAGGTTGAGGCAAAAATATACGAGTTTAATAATCCGGATGAAAATTCTATTATATTTATGACAACAAATTTTGCGCTGACATTTTTTGCAGTAGCGAATGAATTGGAAAATCTCAATGTTCCGTCTTATCTTGTTGTGACACCGGCTGACGGGATGAGTGTGCTCACAGCATGGTCAGCGGAAAAATTCACTGCTAAAGTCGCTGCCAGAACTCTTGAGAAATTCAAACTTGCCCAAAAAGTCAAAACACGTAAGATAATTATTCCGGGTTTGCTAGCGCATATGAAAAAAGAACTTGAAGAAGAAATAAAAGATTTTGATATTGTTGTGGGGACTGTTGAAGCCTACGAAATAAGCAATTTCGTAAAAAATATGTAGAATATTGCTATTTGGATATATAAATTCGCAAAAAAGATTTATTTTTTCAGAAAAGATATGATTTTCCCGCCGTAATTTTTTTGTTTTATTAAATTACAGCCGCAAAAATCCACATCTGTTACATGTTCAAGAATAATCAGGTCTTTAGCAAGTTCACCTATAGCTTGCAGACTTTTTTCATAAATTCCTGCAAAATACGGCGGGTCAATATAAATTACATCAAAACTTTTATTCAGTCGAGCTGCAATTTTCAGGCTATCTCCGACAAATAATTCAGGTTTATGATCAAACTTTTTAAAGTTATTTTTTATAATCCCAGCGACTTTGGGATTTTTTTCAATACAGCAGGCATACCCGAATCCTCTTGAAATAGCCTCAAGCCCCATTATACCGGATCCTGCATACATATCCAGAAAAGTCAACCCGTCAAAATCCACCATTGACTGCAATGTATTAAAAATTCCCATACGCACCTTAGATAGAGTCGGGCGGGTAATATTTTCGTCCGGAGCGGTAATTTTTTGTCCTTTATATTTTCCAGCGGTTATAATCATATAAACTATTTTACAATGAACAAGATTTATTGTATAATTATATTTATAGAGGAGTTTCCGAATTTATGACAGAGCTTAATAATAAAACAGAAGTAATAGTAGTGGGCGGCGGTCCTGCGGGTATTGCCGCTGCAATAACAATTGCGCGCAACGGAAAAAAAGTAGTTTTGATTGAACGCGGCAAATTTTCAGGCAGTAAGAATGTTTTTGGCGGGGCGATTTACACACAGCCTACCAAAGAAATTTTCCCTGATTTTGAAAAATCTGCTCCGCTTGAAAGGCGTAATGTGGAACATAAATACGCAATTCTCTCACAAGATGATGCAACTGTTGTTTCCTATCGTGACAAAAAATCAGAAGCATATGGCAGTTATACAGTTATTCGGGCAAAATTTGACCGCTGGATGGCTGAACAGGCAAAAAAAGAAGGCGTTTATATTGTAGAAGAAACCGTTGTACGCGAATTAATTACTGATAACGGAAAAGTTACAGGGGTAAAAACAGAACTTGAAGATTATTATGCCGATATTGTAATCCTTGCAGACGGTGTTAATTCATTACTTGCAAAATCAATTGGACTCAGAAAAGATATTGAGTGCAAAGATGTTGCACTGAGTGTAAAAGAAGTGTTCAAACTTGACAGAGAGAAGATAAACGACAGATTTAATATTGCAGATGATGAAGGCTGTATTTATGAAATTTTTGGCGGCTCAATGCTTGGCAAACTCGGACTCGGGTTTATGTATACAAATAAAGATTCCGTAAGTATAGGACTTGGAGTAACACTTGATGATCTGACTGCCGGTAAAGTCAAACCGTATGAACTGCTGGATGAATTAAAAGCGCACCCTGCAATAGCTCCTTTGATAAAAGGCGGAGAATTGCTTGAATATTCAGCACACCTTATACCCGAAGGCGGTTACAAAAAAATGCCGCAGCTTTATTCTGACGGGGTTATGGTGACAGGCGATGCTGCTATGCTTGTTAATAACCTTCACTGGGAAGGTACAAATCTTGCAATGATTAGCGGTAAATTGGCAGGTGAAACTGCACTTATAGCATTAAAACAAAATGATTTTTCAGCCTCTATGCTTTCAAGATACCAAAAGAAACTTGAAAACTCCTTTGTCCTGAAAGATTTAAAAACTTACAAGGAGCTTATGGATGTCATGCATTCAAGAAAATCATCTTTCCTGAAATACTATCTTGAAAAAATTAATGCGTTTTTCAAAATGTTTACGTTTGTTGACAGCATCCCGAAACGCAAAAAGTATCTGGATTTTATAAAAACGATTTTTTCAGATCGAAAAATATCAGAATTGTTTAAAGACGCCGGCAGTGTTATAAAACTTTTATGGAGTATTTTAAAATGAGTATAGACGATAAACTTTCTACGGTTAAATATACAAGCGACATACATTCGCATCTCAATCCGGATTGTAAAGAATGCTTGAAATGTTTGTCAAAATGTTGTACAATTGTTTGTCCCGCAAATGTTTATGCATGGGATGAAGAGAATAAAAAGTTAATCGTAAACTACGAGAACTGTCTTGAGTGCGGTGCATGCCGTATCGTATGCGAACGGAAATGTTTAAAGTGGGAATATCCACGCGGCACAAAAGGCGTAACTTTTAAACAAGGATAATTTTATTTATATAATATAAGGAGAAACACAGATGAAAGAAGTTTACAGTAACAACCAACGCCGCTGGTATGACAAAGATCCTGTTTTGTCACAGGCAGTTAAAACACTTGAAGAAACTGATGATGAAACACAAATTCGTATTGCGCTGAATTTGATTAAGATTATCATTGAACACAACATTGAAGAAGAAAAATTTGAAGCAGTAGAAGATATCATTAACGCGGTCGGCTCCGGACTCGACGATAACCGAAAAGGTCGCTGGTATGATATAGATTCAACTCTCCGCACAGCGATGAACATGCTTCACAACTGTCCGGAAAGAACACAGCACATCATAGCAAAAGAAATGGCTAAAATGGTCGTTGATAAAATAAAAGTTAACGAAGACGATGAGGATGAAGAATAAATGATTTGTTGCGCGGGCGCCTGCGGCGCCCGCGCTCTATTATTGTGTAAAATAGTTGAAATATTTAAAAGTAATCATTATAATATAGAATATGAACGACTTGGATGACAGCAAACTCATTAATTTAAAAAATCGTGTACACGAAAAGCTTGAAGAAACTTCATTGTACGAATTTAAAGGTACAGTATCAAAACTGCTGGGGCTAACGGTAGAAGTTAAACTACCCGGGTTAAAAATCGGGGATTTATGCTATATAGAAACCTATACCGGAGAGAAAAAACCGGCGGAAGTTGTTGCGTTTAAAGGTGACGCTGCACAATTGCTGCTATTGCTTGACGGTGCCGGCATAGGACAGGGGAGTCTTGTAACCTCTACCCGAAAACCGATTATCATTCCGGTCGGGGACTTTTTGCTGGGCAGACTCATAAACCCTATGGGTGAGCCAATAGACGATAAACCTATGGATATAACAGGCGCAACATGGCGTTCAATTGAAGGTCCGCCTCCGGGTCCGTTTGAAAGACCAATTATTACAGAACAGTTTTCTACAGGCGTCCGTGCAATAGATTCTTGTATGACAATGGGATGCGGTCAGCGTTTAGGATTATTTGCCGGCTCCGGTGTTGGTAAAAGTACACTGCTCGGTATGATCGCAAGAAATTCCGATGCAGACGTAAACGTTATGGCTCTAATCGGAGAACGTGGTCGTGAAGTAAAAGAATTTGTTGAAGATTCACTCGGTGTAGAAGGCATGAAAAAATCAGTGCTTGTCTGCTCAACCGGCGACCAGCCGCCGTTAATCAGACAAAAAGCTTTACTGACTGCTACCGCTGTATGTGAATATTTTAGAGATCAGGGTAAAAAAGTTTTCCTTATGACAGATACGGTTACGCGTTGTGCAATGGCAGGACGTGAAGTAGGCTTATCAATCGGTGAGCCGCCTACCATGAAAGGTTATCCGCCTTCCATATTTTCATGGCTTCAAAAAGTTCTTGAGCGTGCCGGCAACAGTCCAAAAGGTTCTATTACCGCTCTTTATACCGTTCTTATGGAAGGTGACGATATATCAGACCCGATTGTAGATACAGTCCGCGGTATTGTTGACGGTCACATATTCCTATCCAGAAAAGTTGCGGAAAGTAACCATTATCCTGCCATTGATGTATTGGGCAGCATTTCAAGGTTAATGTCTGCAATTGCAACCCCTGAGCATAAGGAGGCTGCCTCAAAAATGCGTAAAATTTTGGCTATGTACCGTGAAAACAAAGACTTGATTGATGTAGGTATGTATCAGCCGGGTTCTAACCCGAAACTCGATACTGCAATTGAGATGATGCCGCAGGTTAATGCGTTTTTGCAGCAGAGAACATCTGACAGCGTTTCTATGGAAACTACAATTCAAACTCTGATAGATATGATGCGCGGTGTTGATATATAAATTTATAAAACAGATTTATTGAACAAAAAAGGTGTATTTTGGCTACACCTTTTTTAAATTTTTATTTTAAATTAACAAATTTCTTTGCGCAATCAAACATCGAATTTACAAGTGCGGCGTTTGCATAAGTATTCATTCCGCCCGTTTCCAGTACCTGACGCACTCGTTTTTCCCAAATCGCGTATATCTCATCTTTGTTTATATCCAAAACCTGTGCGATAAGTTCAAGTTCCTTATAATCTATCGGTACAGGCAACGCCCCGCGTAAAATATCAACCATTTCAAGCCGCTTCTTGCGCGGAAATGACTTTAAAAAGTTTACAACTGACATTTTTTTCTTCTTCATTGCATTTTTAAACATCTCAACAGATTCATCTATAAGCAAGGGTTCCTGTGGAATTTTGTATTCCTCAAAAACCTCCGGCTCAATATCCATTACCGTCGCTATACGTTCTAACGTTGTGCTGCGCGTTGAAAAAGGAATTGTATTATCTATAAGATTATATACATATGATAACGTTACTCCAATCATTTCTGCAAAATCTTTCTTGTGCAATGCATTTTTCTCTAAAAATTTTGCAACTCTTTCCGAACTTTTTTCCTGAACTATAGGTTTATTTTTTGTACTCATAATCTCATCCTCGCTGTTTGGTACTATTAAAATAAATTTTATTTATCTTTTTGTTAAGCGTAACTATGGCAAACCTGAACGGTAATATATATTTAAGTTAAAATAATAAGTATAAGGGATATAGAATTATGAAATTAATAATCGGACTTGGAAATATTGGTGATAAATATTGTTTCACACGGCATAACGCAGGTTTTATGGTGCTGGATATGCTGGCAATTGATAACAACTTATCCTTTAAACAGGATACTAAGCTTAAAAGTTTTATTACTAAATTAAAAATGGGCGAAGATGACATCCTGCTTGCAAAACCAACTACATTTATGAATTTGTCAGGTGAAGCAGTACGGGCAATTATGGATTATTACAAAATACCTGTAAATGATATTTTGATAATATATGATGACATTTCGCTTGATCTTGGAAGAATACGTTTCAGGGCAAATGGGTCTGACGGCGGACATAACGGAATTAAATCTATTATCAAACATACAGGTACAAAAGACTTTGCGCGGCTTAAAATAGGTATTGGTCCGCAGCCGAATATCCCGTCAGAAAATTTTGTACTGCAAAATTTCAGCAAAGAACAACTGCTTGTTTTGAAAGATACTTTGCTAAAATCAATCGAAGCTGTTGATTTTTATTTTAAGAACGGAATGGAAAAAGCCCAGAATAAATTTAACTGATAGGATTATTAGCAGAATAAAAAGTTTATTGTATAATCAAAGAAAAAAGGAGAACAAATGAGCATACAACTCGCAGAACAGTTTGAAGAAAACGAACAATACGAAGAAGCTTATGAAGAATATAAAAAATCATATGAAAAAAGTCCAAAAGATTTGAGCCTTTTGGAACGCCTCGGACATGTTGCCATGGTTTTGAAAAAGCCGGAAGAAGCCGCTGAATATTATTCAAAAGTGCTTGAACTAGACGCAACTAACCCGACTGCTTATGAACAATTAATGGATATTTATTTTTCTACAGACAAGTATAAATACTATATCTATCGCGGAAACCGCCACTCAATAGAACATCAGCTTGAACATGCGGTTAACGATTACAAAAAGGCGCTGCCTTTTGCTGAAAACGATAAACAAATCGTTATGACCAGATTTACTATCGCAACTCTTCTGGAACAAGTTGCAGGTCCGATGAAAGCCATTGATGAGTATTTAAAACTTCTTGAATACGATGAAACACCGGAAGAAGCATATATAAGACTTGCAAATTTGTATATAAAAGAAAATGCCCCTTCAAGTGCGGCTGATATTCTGGAAAGAGGTATTAAAAAAGGGTTTAAAGGCAACAATATACAAGAGATGCTTGCCCAGCTATATCTGAAAAACGGACAGCCTGAAAAAGCTAAAGAAACAACAGAAAATGAACTCTTCAAAATCAAATGTATGTTTGAATTGAACGAACTGGAAGAAGGTTTGGCAGAACTCAATCGTATTAAAGAAAAA
This sequence comes from Candidatus Gastranaerophilales bacterium, assembly GCA_944322865.1. Classification (GTDB taxonomy): domain Bacteria; phylum Cyanobacteriota; class Vampirovibrionia; order Gastranaerophilales; family Gastranaerophilaceae; genus CALUVH01. The sequence goes on along the minus strand of CALUQJ010000046.1, from coordinate 1,637 downwards.
TACAAGACAAATGCTGAATATTATGCACTTTTCGCTCAATATTATTTTTTGAAAGAAGATTATACCAGAGCTCTAGAGTGTGTTAATGAGTATGATAAATATCAAAAAAACAGCCCGCTGCCATTCCAGATGCGCGCTCTAATTTATGAAAATCAAAATGACGACTTTAATGCACACCTGAATTGGGGCAAGTACAATTTGTTACGCGGCAACAAAGACATTGCAATAAATGAATTTTTAAACGCATATAGAATTAACGATAAAAATGCGGATCTTACAGCAACACTTGCAGTACTTATGGAAGAAACCGGTGACAAAACACACGCCATGGAATTTTATGAAAATCTTATGAAGATCGAACCTGATAATAAAGCCGCTCTTTCAAAAGTAGCAGAATACCGTGAAAATATCGGAGATTACAGAACGCAGGTTGACTGTCTGGAAAAATTGTATGAATTGGATAACAAAAATACAATTGTAATCAAAAAATTGGCGGAAACATACGAAAAACTCCGTAACAAGCCGGCTGCTCTTGAGTTTTATAACAAATACATCGAACGCGCCCGCGGACTTGACGACTACGAAAAAGTTAAGGCTAAAATTGCCAAACTTGAAAACTCTAATATGACAGAAGATGCCGGCTGGATGGAAAAAATAATTAAATTCTTTAATAAAGACAAATAATTTAAGAACGGGGCTTGCCCCCATTTTTTAAGGCTCTTTCCGCGGTTCAATAATCAAATCATATCCTAATACTTCACATATCTGCTGAAATTCCCTTAGGCGCATACTGTTACGAAAAATCCTGTTCGCAAAAGTCGATTGCGGAATTTCTTCTTTTGTATAACCTTCCAACATTTTGATTAATTCTTTTTGCGAAATTTTATTACGGGCTACAAGCACACGGACAATTTCACCGTTGTCCCAATCTGTTATCTTCATGCTTAAATTATAAAATTATTGACCTGATGTTTCAAATATAATATTATATATTTTATAATAAGATATTAATTTTATAATAAAAACAAATTAACATTTAAAATTAAAAACAATTTGCAATATTCTGTTGGTAGGGTATAATATTGCTATAATATTACCTAAAGGAGAGAAGTATGAAAAATATTAAAACAGACATTACTTGTCACGAAGGCAGGCTAGGCACACAAGTGTGCTCTTACACTCTGGTAACCGCTAAAGGCGGACAAGTCCAAGACATCAAACGCGAAACAATCCAGCTAATAAAAAAAACGGGACTAGAGAAACAGAATGCGGAACTAACTCATGTAACGAACTTATTCCCTTATTCCCCTATTTCCTTATTCCCTTAACAACATAAAACCGTCATTCTTTAGCGGTTTCTCAGAGTATAAAAGCAGACCTGTCTGCCCTCTCCACGGGGGAGGACAGAAACACTTAACGAACGTATGTGAGTTTTAGTGTTTCAGGTGGGGGCTGATGTCATCACTGTTGCAAACGACTTCCGCATGGAAAGATCCCGCAAGGTAAAAATTCTTGCAAGGCGCAACAAAACTGTTGCGGGATGACGATGCAACGGTTATTGTTATTAGCCGACATTTATGTCTGTAACGGATTCTAAGTTTGTGCAAAAGGCGGCAACACAAATATCGTTCCAATGT
>CALUQJ010000045.1 GCA_944322865.1 Candidatus Gastranaerophilales bacterium | reverse complement strand
TTGAGCGTTACTATTATCAGCAAGATAAGCAGTAGCGCTTTTTCAGTTATACTGAATTCCACTTTCTATCACCTCCTTTCTACGCGGTAATTTCAGATTTGAAGTCTGTGCCGCTGAAAGTAAAGGATAGTAAAGAGGCATTGCCCTTTATAGTTTATTAAAACAGAAGTATTGCTTTTTACAATCATCTGAATAATGGAAATATTATTGTTTTTTTTAACTGAAAAATTTTTATGTTCAATTCACATGCCGGTGACATTGCTTTTTTGTTTGCTTACTCTATGTTTTTAAATAGCAGCATGAATATTTACATTGTCATATGTATTTTAATGGCGGCGGCAACGGGAATCGAACCCGTGTCAACAGAATGAGAATCTGCTATCCTAACCTCTAGACGATGCCGCTGAGTAACCTAATACTAACACCAAAATTTATTTGGTCAAGAAAATTAAATAAGTTTGCATTTTTATTAAATCAAATTAACCAGTCCTGTAGCGTGGTCGAAGTGGCATTTTGCAATATACAAATCTTTAGTTTTAACTGCTTCACGAATAATTTCAGAACGCTCTAATAAAACATCTTCTACCCAGATAGTGTGCTGTTTTGCAAAATAATTGTGGCAGGTTATATCTTCTTTTTTATCCAGTACAGGATAAACACAATTCAAAATAGATGTGAAATTTCCATCCATTTCCGGATAATGTTCTTTTGCGTATTTCATAACCCCGCAGTCATCATGCCCGAGTAAAATTACAAGCGGAACTTTAAGCTTTTTAACTCCATATTCAATACTTTCAATTACATTCGGACCAGCTGTAATTCCTGCAACACGCACAACAAAAAGTTCACCTATACCGCAATCAAAAATAATTTCCGGCACAACACGTGAATCCGAACAACTTAAAACAACAGCATAAGGTTCCTGATGAAAAGCATATTTCTGCAAAGTTTCAAGCGTCATATTCTGTGCTGTTGGTTCGCCGTTTACAAACTTTCTGTTGCCGTCCAAAAGTTTTATTAATTCTTTTTTTGCCTTTTCCGGTATATTATCCGGTAGATTATATTTGTTCTCCATATTTTTATTTTATCATAAATTATTATTACTAACAAAAAATTAACATTACTGTGTTAGTATCAAAATGTTGGTAGAAAACTTGGGATTTTAGTATTATGGATTTTACTCCTATAAAAAATTTTGTAAAAAACCATGCTGATTTGTTTACATTTTTAGGTTTGTGTATATTATTTTACCTGATATTTTTCCATAATATCGGGAATTATGCGCTTATGGATGTCGATGAAACGCGCTATGTTTCAATGGCACGGGAAATGTTTGACACAAAAGATTTTTTGACATTACATTTGAACGGTGAATATTTTTTCGAAAAACCACCTCTATATTTTTGGGTAGAATGCATTTCTTTTGCACTATTTGACAAAGTCAATGAATTTAGCGCGAGATTTCCGGTTGCATTTTTTGGAATGCTGTCCTGCTTTTTGCTTTATTTTACCGGTAAAAAGATTGTTTCAAGAGAATTTGGCGTTATATCCTCATTAATTCTTGCAACCAGTATGGAATTTACAATTCTGGCAAAATTCGCCATTCTGGATATTGTTGTTTCTACCTGCGTGGCGTTTGCCGTAATGTTCGGATTCATAACATATTTTTGCCGCGAAAACAGAAGAAAATATTACTGGTGGCTATTTTATATCTTTTCCGGTCTTGCCGTAATGGCAAAAGGTATTCCGGGGTTTGTTCTACCGTTTGGAACAATGTTTTTTATCGGACTTGCAACCAAAAAACTAAAAGCTTATTTTAAACCGCAATATTTTATTGTAGGTATGATACTGTTTTTACTGGTTGTTCTACCTTGGCATTTAATAATGTTTAGAATACATGATCCGCTGTTTTTTAATGAATACATTATGAAACATCATATAAACAGATTCTTTTCATCATCAGAAATACATAGGGCAGAACCATTTTACTTTTATATTGTTACTTTGCTCTGGGGACTTATTCCATGGATATTTTCAGCTATTGCACTTGCTGCTGCTAAAATTAAATCTTTTAAAAAGTTTTCTTACGATAATTTGTCACTTCCACAAAAATATATGTTATTTAACTGGATCGGATTTATCGTAACATTTGTATTCTTCTCAATTTCTAAGACAAAACTTATTACATATATTCTGCCGATATTTTATTTTACGGCAAACATTCTGGGGTATGCATGGAATGAATACATAACCCAAAATGCAAATAAAAAAGCGGTTAATCTGTCGGTTTATATATGGGGCGGCTTGATGATATTTACGGGTATTGCGGCAATATTCACAAAATATTATCTTCCTGAACAGCTCTATAACGATATTCTGAATGCAAAATGGCTCTGTATAACACTTGTGTTATTTATGGGTATATCAAGTGTTGTTTGCGCAATAAAAGATAAAAAACGCGGTGTTTTTTATACCTATGTTATTTTTATGACTTTATTGTCAGCTTTTGGAACAAAAGAATTATTCAATATTGATTATAAATTCGGTCAGAATGATATTATGGAATACGCAAAGATTGCTAAAGAAAACGGTAATAATGTTGTAATTTTCGGACACGGACGCCGGTATTCCTTACTTTATTACTATGGTGGACATGTAACCTTTGAGGTTGCGAACAACTATCCTTATCTTGATGAAGCACTAAAAAACAAAAACACACTGTTTATAATTAAAAAGAAAGAGTATCAAGAAATAGTAAAAAACGAGGACGATTTTGAAATACTCAAAACCGGTCGTAAATATCTTCTTATCCGCGGCAAAAAAGACGGACAAAAAGGCGCATTAGGGCTTGAATAAGTCTTTAATGCTAAATTTTCCGGCTTTTTCCTGATGAAATTCCAAGACCTTTTTCATAATAGGATTGGTATGACGAATTACAGATGATGTTTTTTTAACTTCATCTGTTTTGGTACTTTGAATAACTGTTAAATTTTTAGCTTTTCTCTCGTCCATACAAAACCTCTGTACTTATATAAACAAGATTATTCTCAAAAAATTGACCAATTTGCATATAATAAATATATATTTTTACATTCTGTTACACATCAGGATTAAGTTTAGCGATTTTCACATTAAACACTTTTTCTATGTCAATACCGGAGAGGATATTTGAGATCAGGTCATTTGGATTAGCATTTTGAATATTGTCTATGTGGTTAAAATATCCTAAAACCTGCGTATCGGTGTAAGTATTAATAAGTTCCGGCATGGTTTTAACTTCCGGCGGACAGTTTTCACTATAGTCATTTAGGATTACACCGCGGATGTTTATACCTTCGGCTTGAGCATGATTTATAGTCATAAGTGTTGATGTCACAGCGGATTCTGTAGGTTTTACAACAAATACGACCGGCAGATTAAGCTCTTTTATAAAGTCTTTTTCTGCAAAATTCGGAGCAAAAGGGGTATTGATACCTGATGTGCCGTCTGTAATAACACATTCATAACTTCGCACTATGCTTTCGTAGTCTTTCAGGATAAGCTCTTTGTCTATAAGAGTGTTTTCTTCAGCAGCAGCAACAAATGGAGTGGCAGAACTTCGCAAAAGATAACTGAAATATGTTTGGATATAGGTATCAATAAGTTTAACAAAAACAAGATCCGGAGATTGAAGATAGCCGTTATTTTCAACCGCGCCTGTCTGAACAGGTTTGTAAACGGTTGTATAATACCCGAGTCCCTGCATTGTCGCCGCAAGACCTGCCGTTATATAGATTTTGTCTGAATTAGGTTCAATTTCGGTTATAAATAATTCTAACATCTTTTACCTTCATGATGAGTTTATTGCAAAATAAACATCTTTCAAGCGTTTTTTGCTGATATGAGTGTATAATTGAGTTGTTGCAACATCACTGTGTCCGAGAAGTTCCTGCACAATACGTAAATCCGCACCGTTTTCAAGCAAATGTGTTGCAAAACTGTGCCTGAGAGTATGTGGTGAAATATGTTTATGGATTTTTTTACCCTGTTCGCTTATAAAATTGTAGACATCCTGACGCGTTAAAGTTCGTCCGGTTTCGGTAATAAGCAGCTTTTTAGTGTTCCGGCGGGATTTATTAATTAGATAATCACGCTGCGGCAAATAGTCTTTAATTGCCTTACAAGCTTTTTTCCCGAGCGGAACAATACGTTCTTTTGAGCCTTTTCCCGTACATTGCAGGTATCTGGCGTTGATATCAATATTGTTCAATTCAAGGTTAACAAGTTCAGATACCCTGAGTCCGCAGCCATAAAGAAGTTCAACTATAACTTTTTGTTCGGGGGTTAAATTTTGTTTGAGAATGGTTTCTATTTCTTCTATAGTCATAACTTTAGGTAATTTTTGCGGCAATTTAGGCTGTTCAAGGATTAAGGTCGGATCAGAGGAACAAATTTCGTTTGCGCAAAGCCACTTGAAAAAACCGCGTATAGAGGCGATTTTTCTTGCAACACTTGTCGGAGAATATTTTTTATCACGAAGTTTAAGAATATAAGAATTTAACTGTGAACGCCTGATATCTGCAACATTACACCCGCAAAATTCCAAAAAATTTCCCAAATCTCTCCTGTAGGCTTCCAGTGTATTTTCCGCAAGCCCTTTTTCCGCATCAAGATATTCCAAATATTCAGCCAAAATCTGCACACTCATAAAAATATTATAAAATATCTCTAAAGTATTGTAATGCTTTATATGTAGTAAATTCTAAAATATATTTGCAAACGAAAGAAAATAATCAGTAATAACGTTGACAAGCATCGGCATAATCCAGATTAATATAGCGGCACCCACAACCGGTTTAAACAGAAAGCTCAGCTGGAATACGTTAACCTGCGGCGCTGTTTTAGATATAACCCCCAAAATTATATCCTGCCCCAGAGTTGCAAGAAGAACAGGAGATGCTATTTGTAATCCCATAAACAAAACATTTGAAGATAATTTGATTATATAATCAAGATTAACTATTTGATTAAGCGGAATACTTGTTGCCGCAATCGGGAAAATTTCAAAACTTCTGACAAGTGCACGTATAAGCCAATACACTCCGCCAAGCTGGATAAATATCAAAACACCGAGTAATGAAAAGAGTTTTCCGACAAGCGAAACCTGCGCTGAAGTTGTAGGATCCAAGACCATTGCAGAAGACAAACCCATTTGCATATTTATCATATCAGCTCCGGCATCCACTGCCAATAAAATTAACTGTGCCGTATACCCGATTAATGCTCCGACAACAACATTCAACAAAATTGAAAGCAAAAACGATTCCTGAATAACATGCACATCAGGCTTCAACAATGGTGACATAATAAAAGTCAAAAGTAAAACAAGACTAATCTTAACAATAGTCGGTATTTCACGTCTGTTGAAAATAGGAGCCAGCCTTACAAAACCGATTAACCTCGCAAAGACAAAAATGCCTGCTGCCAAATAAGCATTCAGCATCGGAAACATTTTCATTAAGTCACTGAAAAGCCAATCCATTTATTCTCCTTATCTACCAAGTATTGTATTTGTCTCAACAAAATCAGGTTTAGGCATAGGTGTTTGAGGCGCCGGCAAATATTTCATCTTCTGAGAATGATCAATAAACGGAACCTTACCAGGATTTTTCATAATCTCATTTATTGTAGGCTGGTTCTTAAATTTATCCTTCATCTCACCCTCAAAAGGTGTTGTATATTTGTAATAATCCGCTGCAAGTACATAATTGTCATTCCGCGGTACATAATTAAAAGCAATAGCCATACCTTCGACAAAAAAACCTTTCAAAAGATTTATAAAACCAACACCGCCGATAATGATAACAAGAAAAACCCCCAGTATTTTAGGAGCAGCCGCAATAGTTTGTTCCTGAACCTGTGTAACCGCCTGCAAAATACCTACAACAAGACCTATTGCAGCAGCAACCAATACACACGGCATTGATATTGTCAACATTATCAAAAAACCTCTGGCAAGATATTCTATTAAAGCTTCCATAACCTCAATCCTCTTTAATTATAACTTGTAACCAATCCCTGAACAATCAGCGCCCAGCCGTCTACTGCAATAAATATCAGCAACTTAAACGGCAGCGAAATAATTGTCGGTGATAACATAAACATACCAAGTGCCAGCAAGATATTTGCAACAACAAGGTCAAGAACAATAAACGGTACAAATATTATAAATCCTATCTCAAAAGCCGTTTTCAGTTCACTCATAATATAAGCCGGAGCAACCTGCCAGATTGTAATTTCTTCCGGAGTTTTCGGCGGTGTTTTTTGCTGAAGTTCTACAAAAAACGCAAGATCAGACTCTCTTGTCTGTTTCATCATAAACTCTTTCAAAGGCTTTGAGCCCTCTTCTATAGCAAGAACTATATTCTGACTCTTGTTATACGGAACAGAGCCCATTTCATACATCTTTTGGAAAGTAGAGCCCATTGTATAAAACGTCAAAATCATCGCCAGTCCGATAATTACAATTGCCGGCGGAACTTGTTGAGTACCCATGGCTGTTTTCAACATTGAAAATACAATTACAAATCTCAAAAAACTTGTCATACAGCAAAATACAAACGGTAGTAATGAAAATACTGTCATTACTATCAACATTTGCAATACCGGATTTAAATTATTAATTACATTGTCCATTTTTTATTTTCCTGTTTTATTAAAGTATGTCAATTTCGTTTGTTTTAACACCGGATACCATTTTCCTTATTACAGAGGATTTTCCGGTATTTTTCTGAAAGTTAACTATAGTTGGTAAATCATCTACACTCGGTTTTCTGGGAGTTTTTTGTTCAAAATTTGGCTGTTCTTCTAATTTAGAGCCAAGTTTTGCGATTAAAGCTGTTCTGTCAAGATCAGCCGCAACAAGAAATTTTTCTTCGCCTGCTCTGATAACATAAAGACTTTTACGCGGAGAAAGGCTGATAGAATCTTCAACATTCAAAAAATCTGATTTTCCGCCAAATCCAGTGCCGTCAGTAACTTTTTTATAAACAAATAATGCGGCAAAAATTATTCCCAGCATTGCTATTGTGTATACAATAAATTGTCCGAAATATACGCCCATTCTTAAATCCCTTTCAATTAAATATCATCTTCCAGTTCAAAATCACTGTAGTCAAATTCATCTTCACCGTCGCCACCGCCTTGAGCAGGAACAGGTACATCTTCTGTTTCACCATCCTGTGCAGCAGGCATTTCAGGTACTTCTTCATCGGCGTCTTCTGTTCCGGCAGCTGCTTGTTTGGCAGGCTTTTTAGGAGCATTGGCAAGAATTTCATCAACCTTAACCCCGTACCTGTCATTTACAATAACGAGTTCACCGCGTGCTATAGGCTTGTCCTCTACCGTCAGAGTAACTTTATTATCATAAATTGATGTCAGGTCAACAACCATGCCGTTTTCTATTTTTTTCAAATCCCCAAGGGTTATTTTCACTGCATCGAAATGAGCCGTCATCTCTACAGCAATGGTGTCCCACAAATTTACATTACCTTTATTATCAGCCATTTGTTCTTCTCCCTCATTTTCTACCGGCAATACTAAACCGAGATTAGGGTTTAGCTTAATCTCTTTTTCAAAATCCTGTACTTGCAGCAGCATTTTCTTTAAGTTACTGTCGTCAAATACAACAATATCATCAACTTCAAGTTCTTTTAATTCCAGTACCGAAAATTTTGTTGTACCGATTTTTATATTTACATCCAGCGTACTCTGCTGAAAATTATCATAACTAAAATATTTTCCTGTAGGTTCTACGGTATCCGGATTTAAAAGCACATCCGGAAGTGAAACTATAAACTTTGATACTCTGTTTTCGTCCAAATCTTTTATAAAAAACGTCAAATGTATAACGTCAAAATTTGTGCGTTTCAAAGTCGGCGGCGGCGGTGACAAAAATTTTACAACATGCGCAAATAAAAAGTCATTAAACGCCGTGATAACTTTTGCCTCCAAATCCGTCATTCTGTTAAGATCAAATCTTTTAGGAGCTTTCCCGAGCGCCCTGTCCAAAATCAGTGCGACAGCATTCTGGGAACTGCGGAAAAACAAATCATGTTGTTTATCTATCCTCACCTTGGTTACAAAATATGAATCCTTATCCATTAACGGGTTTATATTTTTACTTATCCCCATAAGACCAAGTTGTAATCCGGGCAGGAAAAATTCATCGGCGGCGCTTTGGATTACCGGCGGAAATGTCTTTTTATACCAACTGTATTGTGCATATAATTCTGCACCCGGATTAAGGTTTTCCATATGATTAGCTAATTATCCCTTTTTAAGTCTGGTTTTTCCCACTAATACAATAGACTAATATCTGTATGTTAACATCAATCATTTAATGGATATTTTGAAAAAATCAACCATTTACCGTTGATTTTTTAATCCGGATAATTAAAAATAATAATATGAAAAAACTTATTATAATCTTTTTAATATTATTAATGGGAATAACGGTAAACGCAGAACCTACAGATTACGAACAAATTTATCGTGAAATGCCTGTGCCGGATTTCAGTTACGTGCATGATGTAGATCCCGGAGAATACTATGACACCGAACGTTCCACCTGGTCACCTTATCCGCTTCTAAGGCTCACCGCTCCTCTGTTTTTTAAAACAATTACAATTGAGCCAGGGTATTACCTTTTAACTCCGCGCAAACACGAAGACAGCTGGTATATTCTGTTTAAAGAAGCAGGTAAAGTTAAATACATCGTTCCGGCATACGACAGACAGCTTACGCCGGAAGGGTTTTATGATGAAAATATCCCCAAACCTAAATTGACTTTTACTCAAAAATTCCACATTAAAACGCTCGATTTTGTAGGTAAAGTTTTCCCGACCTCAAAACGCGAACCTGCCCCGCAAACTTATCTTGAGATGACGGATTTAGAAAATAATTTCGTTTCTATGGTCATCTACTGGGGAAATTATAAGTATTATCTGATTCTTAGAACAATTAAACTCTAATCTAGTAATCATGCCTGTCATCATCTCCTTCTATCCAGATAATAGTTATATTTATCGGGTCATTTTGTACAAAAGGGTTTGTCAAATTAAAGTTTGATAACGCACTTTTGGCTATTTCATCGTAAAAATTAATTTTTTCAGCTATTCTTTTTGTATAAGAAAGTAAATTCATAACCGCCTCCATCTTTTTCCTTTATTCTTATTATCAAGTTTTTTCTGTCAATAATAATCCCCGTAAAGCATTAAATTGTGTTCAAAAAAATAGCCATACCGGCTAATCTTGTAATCTAATTGCAGAAAAATAACGGCTTTAAAATAATAAAAATAAAAAAGGAGGCATTATGCAGAAAAAAAGTCTAAAAGGAACAAAAACCGAACAAAATCTTATAAATGCGTTTGCGGGCGAATCACAGGCACGAAACAGGTATTCATTCTTTGCAAAAGCTGCAAAAGAAGAAGGTTACGAACAAATAGCCGCCATTTTTCTTGAAACAGCAGAAAACGAAAAAGAGCACGCAAAATTATTTTATGAACCGCTTGGTGATATAAGAGGTGTGGTAAATGCAGAATATCCGTTTGAACTCGGCACCACAGAAGAAAATCTTGAAAGTGCTGTTGCAGGTGAAAAAGAAGAGTGGGAATTTTTGTATGCAGAAGGTGAAAAAACTGCAAAAGAAGAGGGTTTTGACAAAATTGCCGAAATTTTCCACCATGTTATTCATGCGGAAAAACATCATCACCAGAGATATTTAAAACTGCTTGAAAACATAAAGAATGATACCGTATTCAAAAAAGACAAAGAAATAAACTGGCATTGCAGAGAATGCGGTTACCTCCACTACGGCAAAGAAGCCCCTAAAGAATGTCCAAACTGCCACCATCCGCAGGCTTACTTTGAAGTCCTTTGCGAAAACTATTAATGTATAGATTGCAAATAAATTACAAATTCGCAGTTATTTTGTGTGTAAGCAAAATAACTGCGACATAGATACACATTCACAAAACACTCAAATTGTGCTATAATCCGGTTGATGTATGAGATAAAAAAACAAATATATCTATATTTAACCAAAAACCAAAAAGCAGCGTTATGCAGCTTTTTGCGGGCACTCGTAAAAAAAACTCCGGAACTCTCCGCTGATGAAATTTTTGATAAATTCATAGAAGATGAATCCTATTACCTTGAAATTAACAACTCAAGATTTGAATTTATTGCAGACCTTATGGAAGATGAAACATTCATAAATGACACTAAATTATTCATCAATGAATGCGTAAAATACTATGAATACCGGAAAAAACAGGCACCTGTTATTCAAGCTCAAAAAGAGTTTGAAAAACAAAAAAGAAAATTTTTGCAGGAAGTTAAAATGAGTAAAGACGCACCAACCAAAAAACAGCTTTACTACTACGAAAAACTCTGTAAAAGGTACGGACTTGAAAAAAAAGATTTAACTTCTAAACTGGAAGCACGTGATGAAATAGACAGGATATTAAATGAGTATTCAAGAGATTTTGAAAATATTGATTAACGCGGGTATTGAACCCAATGAGGCAAGCATTGAACTGAAAATGCTGATTGAACATTTTTGCAGCTACACCCGCACAGATATTCTTATGGGGAAAAAGTTAACATCCGAAATGCTTGAAATAGTTAAAGAAAAAGCAGAACTGCGCGCAAAAACCCGCCAGCCAATACAGCACATTATCGGTTTTGCAGACTTTATGGGGGAAAAATTCATTGTAAACCCGCATGTCCTTATCCCGCGCGATGAAACAGAATTTCTCGTGAGAAAAGCCGTTGATATTATAAAATCCAAAAATTATAAAATGGCACTTGATGTAGGGACAGGCTCGGGTTGTATTGCCTGTATGATTGCAAAACTCACGGATTGCCAAATTATAGGTCTGGACGTTTCAAATGATGCATTAAATACCGCTTTAGATAATGCATCGCGCTTAAATCTTTTCAACAAAGCTATTTTTAGAAAATCCGATATTTTTTCTAACGTAAAACCGCGTGAAAGCTTTGATATAATTATCTCCAACCCACCATATATCCCGCCTGCCGAAAAAGCAAGCATACAAACCGAAGTCAGGTACGACCCTGATTTAGCGCTATACACAACCGATGAAAAAGGGCTGGAATTTTATTACAAAATTACTGAAAATGCACCGAAAATTTTAAATAATGGCGGCTATCTGCTTTTTGAACTCGGCGCTGGTCAGTCAGATGATGTTAAAAAAATTATGGAAAATAACGGATTTAAAAACATTGAAGTAATAAAGGATTTAGCCGGCATTGATAGAGTTATCAGCGGACATATTGAGGCAAAGTAAAGGTAAATGTTGTTTGTGAATTTTCACTTTTGGCAAAAATTCTTCCGCCATGGGCATCTATTATTCTTTTGGAAATATAAAGTCCAAGTCCTGTTCCGATACTTTTTTGTTTTTGCGCAAAACTTTCACACTTTTCAAATATCAAATTCGGATTTTCAAGATTTATCATTGTTCCGCTGTTAGTTATTGAAAAACAAGCCTCTTTATTCTCTTCATACAAATTAATTGTTATTTGGGAATTTTTATTACTGTATTCAATAGCGTTAATTAAAAGATTATGTATCACACGTTTTATTTCAAGGCAATCAAAATAAGTTTCAACATTTTTCAAAGAGGATTTTGTATCAATTTCAAGATGCTTATCTTCAAGGAGATACTGCAATTCTTCAACGCATTGAACAGTAAGCATTTCTAAAGAAAATCTTGTTTTATGCAAAATTTGTTTTCCACGATCAGTTCTGTATTTTTGCAAAATATTTTCAACAAGGTTTTTCATATATTTAGCCGCGCCCAGAATATCACCGATTATTTCGTTTTGAAACTCATCAAGCGAGGACTTGCGGTTGTTCAAGAGCAGTTCTAACGCGCAAATCTCAGCATTAACCGGAGATTTCAAATCGTGCGTGACCATTGCAAGAAAAGTTTCTTTTTTATCTAAAAGCGCATCTTGCAGCCGTTTTGTTTTAAGAGTGTTGTAAATTTGAGAGCGGACAACATTCACATTAAAAGGTTTTTCAATATACGCGCAGGAACCGAGATTGTAACCTAAAATCTTATTTTCCGGATCAGAAAGCGCTGATATAAACATTATTTGCGCATTTGCATTTATAGTTGTAGTTTTAATAACTTTAGCAAGATCAAAACCTGACATCTCAGGCATCATAATATCAAGCAGAAATAAATCAAACCTTTCTAAATTAACTATTTTGCTTGCCTCAATAGGTTTTATATAGGTATAAAGCTCAAGCCCGAGCGGAGAAAGTGTTTCAACGAGCAAATCAATATTCATCTGATTGTCATCAACAATCATAACCTTCATACCTTTTAGAAAAACCGGTGAAAAATCATCAAAAGTAACGGATTTATTTTTATCTTTAAAAAAATCCTGAACGAGTCTTGCATCGACAGGATATGAAATAACATTTTTAACGCCGCAGGAGTTAGCAGTAAGAATATTTTTTCTTGAAATATCTTCTGAAGCGAGCCAAACTTCAAGCTCAGGATTTTCGCGGCAGATTTTTCGGATAATATTAGTATCTGAAAAATCTGTTTTGATAATACAAAGTGATTTTTTAGATAAATCAACATTAATTAAATGTTTGGCATTTTCAACGAAAATGAGATTATCATTTTCAATCCTGTTGGATATTTCATACATATATTAATTGTATAAAAGAATAACAGGAAAGCTATTGCCCTGTCAGGCTAATTTTTGAGCAAAGCTGGCATGCAAACTGCCAACCAAAACATAACGGCTGGCATATTTGCGCATTGTCCAACTCTTCTTTCTTTAATGCATAAGCATTAAAAGTTACGGCTTCTGCACCAGAACGAAATGCTACAATTTGCGCCAAAGTTCCACCTAAAGAATGTCCTCCCAGTATAATTCTGCTGTCTGGATATTTTGCCTTTATTATTGTATATAAATAATAAGCCTCATCTGACTGATTAGGCATTTTTCTTGAATATAATTCCTCATCTGTCTTTAAATCCTTCAATAATTCATTCCGCTCTGAAATATTACCACCTTCACTTGGAAAATCTGTTCCGGAATAAATTATCACAATATAATCATCCTTTTTATATATTCCAGCCTTAAATCCTGAACTTGTATTAGGTATAAAATTTATCAATTCCCAATCATTTGGCAAAAAATTGGTTTTAGGATTATAACAATTTTGTGTTAATAATTTAATTTCTTCATGTAATTTATAATCTATCATAATTCCTCCTTTTTGTGCTAGTATAATATATATGAACATATTTAAAATAAATCAATGTTTTGCTCTGAATTTATTTGCATTTTCCGGATACTTGACTCTTTTATTGTTGCCGTGGTGTTTACAACAGAATATATTAGGTTTAGCAATTCTCTCACATGTATATTTAATTGGATTATTCTTGCCCTGGATATGTTTTTTGTTTTTTATTACAGCGATTGAATATTTTATCAAAGGTAAAAAATTAAACTTTCAGTTTAATGACAAGTATAGAAGTAATTTATTCGCTAAATGTTATTTTTGGCTCGGGATATTCCTTAATATATTATCAGTAATAATGCCTCTATTCTACCTGACAGGACTTTTTATATTTCTACACTACTCCAAATAATAAAATTAATATTTCCAACCAAAAATATACAAAAATACATCTATTAACTAAATAAACAACTTTACCAGCAAAAGTTTTTAACTTTAAGAGCTTTTATGCTCTCGGACTTGAGTCTACATTTAGTATCATTAATAATGTATCATTATTTATCAATTTTGTCAATAAGGTTTATATTAGGAAAAGGCGTAAGGGGGGCATGTTTTATATACCAATAATCATTGTTATATATATAAGAAAATATATTTTATTAAAAATATAGTGGTAAAGTGGGCATATTTGCGCATTGTCCAACTACGTGTCTATAAGACGCTAAGACGTTAAGTGCTGATATAAAGGGAATAGGGGAATGAGGAAATAGGGGAATAAGAGGTATCACTTATTAGTCAACGAGATATGCTCACATAGCCTAGTTATGTGTCATTGCAGCAATCCAGCCAATTGAAAACGTGGGACTATGAAAATAGGATAGGGACTAATTTATGTAAAGAACTTATTCCCTCATTCCCTTATTACCCTTATTCCCTTAAAAAAGGACAACATGAAAAATTCCACATTGCCTTATTTTTGTAAAGAACTTATTCCCTTCCAGTAAGAGTCATAAAGCCTCTTATTGGTCCAGGCAAACCGCGAGTAAGTCGCTACCGTCGCGACCGTAGCTGAGCCAGTTCGTGGAGGTAGAGAGGAAGCTGCGACCGGATGAGTTGTACTGACCGCTCGTCTGCCCGGACCAAATGTCGATCCGGACTGAATAAGGTGTTTGAGCTAAGAAGAGCGAAGCTCGATCCGCATCCCAGTTTAGTCCGCTCGTTCTGTCAGAGCTATTTATTGAATCTGCATCTGGATATATGTACTCTGCTAATGCGGTTAGCTGGGCTTCCGTTGGCATGTTTTGGGTTCCTCCACATGCCTTTACTGCGCCTGCCCAATAATCGTTATCATAAATACATGATGCTATCCCTAAATCCCCCTTTTGTGCTTCACATTCTGCTTTTGTCATTGGGCTATAGCCACCGTTTTGTGGTCCTAATATCTGTGTTATGCACATTGTATCTTTTAACTCAGGTATCATGCACCCTGTTACGCCTGCTAATTGTTCTACGTTTATCTTACCAATATCTTTTCCGTTTGTATTTGGGTTCTTATTACCGGATACATCGTAAAGAATTGCCATTGAATTGCTTGTTGCGCTAAACTGGTTATTATATGGATCCTGTGTTGCATTTGGATTATATGC
>CALUQJ010000044.1 GCA_944322865.1 Candidatus Gastranaerophilales bacterium | reverse complement strand
ATACTTCCTCGGTAATTTGTCTTTCATATTCCCATTATACACTATCGTTCCAAAAATTTCAAGTCTTTATAACAAAACAGCGTAATAATTTACGCTGTTTTTTGTTCTGTATTCGTTTTTTTTAGTCAATATAGCAAGCAAGAACTTCTTGTCCAATGGTTGACATTCTCATCTTTTTTAGAGCTCGTAATTCTGTCTGGCGTATGCATTCTTTTGTTACACCGTACATATTGCCTATTTCTTCCAGAGTTCTTCTTGTTGTATCCTCAAGACCGTAGCGCATTTTGACGACTTCCTGTTCGCGTTCTTTCAGGGTTGAAACAACATTCATAATGTCATTACGCAGACCTTCAAATTCTACGGCTTCTGTTACCGATGCTTTTTCATCTTCTATTATATCGGCATACATCATATCTTTACCGTCGCTATTCTCTAAGCCGCTTTCAAGCGAAATAGTTTTTGTGTATGCAGATAAAAATGTTTCTATCTTATCTGGCTCAATATTCATTTTCTTAGCTACATCCTGGGTTTTTACCTGACAATTGTTTTCTTTTTCCATACTGGATTTGATTTTTGAAAATTTGGACAGTGTTTCTTGTATGTAAACCGGGATTTTCATACAGTGGGACTGTTCTGATATTGCTTTAAACATTGATTGTTTAATCCACCAGCTTGCGTATGTCGCAAATTTGTAGCCGAGTTTATAATTGAATTTTTCCGCTGCTATCATCAATCCTAAATTACCTTCCTGTATCAAATCTACCATAGGAAGTTTGGACATATGTATTGCTTTTTTGGCTATTATGATTACCAGCTTTAAATTTGCTCTGATAAGCTGTTTTTTAGCGTCTGCATCTCCTTCTTTTGCACGCTTGGCTATTTCTCTTTCTTCTGCGGCTGACAGCTGCGGATAATTTGAAATCTCTCTGATGTAATTTGCTAATTCACTGTTTGTTGATGCTTCTAACACTTCAAATTTCGCAGGATTTGATGACTCTGTTTTTTTCATTCTGATTGGGGCATTTTTACTCATAGACTTTTAACTCCTTCTCTTCTTAGAAACTTCATTGGTACACGATTAATTGGGACTGACTTGTATATACTCGTAACTTCTCTATATATACTTAGTATATATCATAATATATATTTTGTCAACCCATGTGTAAACTTTTGTTACAAATAATAAAAATTTTTAGACTTTTGCTGATTTTATTCCACATTATTTTTGTGATAAAATAATATAGGGAGAAAATAACAATGAAAAAGAAATTATTAATTACACTGGGAACCGTTCTTGCTATAGTATTTGCGACAATAGGATTGACATTTGCAAATAGTGCTTTGAATCCTTCTTCTCCGTCTGAATATAAAATCGGCATATCTTATCCGGAGGCTATGCGTTCCGACAAGCCGGCAGTTGTATTGTTCTACACTGATTGGTGTGGATATTGTAAAAAATTTATGCCTAAATTTCGGATACTCAGCAAATTATACAAAGACGACTACAATTTTGTCATGATAAACGGTGAAGCCCAGGAAAATATAGCGCTCACTGAATCTTGCGCGATAACAAGTCTGCCGACACTTTATATATTTGACCCGAAATATGACAATCGTGTGCATATAACAAACGGGATTTATACTGATTTAAAAAGATTGCGCACTGAATTAAACAGATATATTGCTATCAGAAAAAAACTTGATGCGGCTGAAAGCTGTGTTGCGGAATAAGCAAAAAAAAAAGACCTTGGTATTCAAGGCCTATCCGTTTAAATAAGAAGAGAGAGCTTTATATTTATATAAAGTAAACTCAAACTAAAAAATTGCTAAATTAAGTCCTTTTTATTAAGAAATATTAAGAAAGAATTTTTAACAATGAAAGACATACAAAATCTCAAAGATACCCGCGAAGTAGATATACAAAAAGTCGGAATTAAACACATAGAACTGCCGCTCATTATTCAGAGAAAAAATAATTCCAATCAAATAGTCTGTGCCAAGGCTCGTGTAAGTGTTTCTTTACCGCGTGATTACAAGGGAACGCATATGTCAAGATTTGTGGAAGTTTTAACAGAGTGGCAGCACAAAAACCTTCTCGGAGTTGACATAAAAGGGTGCCTGGAAAAAATAATCAAAAATCTTAATGCACAAAGCGGTGAACTTCAATTTAAATTCAAATATTTTATAGATAAAAAATCGCCTGTAACAGGATATATTGCCCCTATGAGTTATGAATGCACATTTGAAGGTCGGATTGAAAATAATGCTTATAAATTTATACTCGGAGTTGTGGTTCCGGTAACAACATTATGTCCGTGTTCAAAAGAAATTTCTGACAACGGGGCGCATAATCAGCGGGCTTTTATCAGTGTAAAAGTGTCTTATGATGAATCTGAACATATCTGGCTCGAGGATTTAATCAGTATGGTTGAAAGCTGTGCGTCGTGTGAAGTTTATCCGCTTTTAAAACGTGAAGATGAAAAATATGTGACTGAAAAAGCTTATAACAATCCTAAATTTGTTGAAGATGTTCTCAGAGATGTTGTTGTTAAGCTACGTAAAAATCCTGTTGTTAATGAATTTGAAGTTGAATGTGAAGCTTTTGAAAGTATTCACAATCATTCTGCCTGGGCTTATCAAAAAGAAGTTGCCGGAACGGATGTTTAATTTTCAGGGGATTTCTTAAATATTTTAAAATAATATGTTAATTTTGCTATGTTTTTGTTAAAGTTGAATTAGACACGTATGGATAGTAAAGGAATATAATATGATTAAAACCAAACTCAAATCACATAATTGTGGTGAATTAAATTTAAACAATATTAATGAAGAGGTTACCCTATCCGGCTGGGTTGCAACAATACGTGACTTAGGCGGTATTTTATTTATTGAATTGAGAGATAGAAGCGGAGTATTTCAACTTGTTGCAAACCCGCAGATTAACCCGCAGGTGCATAAAGTTTTTGAAAAAGTCCGTTCAGAATATGTTATTTGCGTAAAAGGCAAAATATCAAGACGTCCGGAAGAAACCTACAATGAAAAATACGCAACAGGGCAGGTGGAAATGTACCCTGAATCTGTTGAAATTCTTTCTGAAGCTAAAACTCTTCCGTTTGTTCTGGATGATCCTAATGTTTCAGAAGATGTTCGTTTAAAATACAGATATCTTGATATAAGACGCGAAAACATGCTTCACAATTTAACTTTGCGTCACAAAATCTGTCAGGCGGCAAGAAGTTATATGAATAATCTTGACTTTTTAGAAGTAGAAACACCTATTTTAATCAAAACAACTCCGGAAGGGGCGAGAGATTATCTTGTTCCATCTCGTGTTCAAGAAGGTAAATTCTATGCATTGCCGCAATCACCGCAAATATTTAAGCAATTATTAATGGTAGGCGGCATTGAAAGATATTATCAAATCGCAAAATGTTTCCGCGATGAAGATTTACGCGCAGACAGACAGCCTGAATTTACCCAAATTGATATCGAAATGTCTTTTGTAGAACAGCAGGATGTTATTAAAGTTGTTGAAGGCTTAATTGTTGAAACCTTCAAAGCAGCAGGTGTTGAGGTAAAACCTCCGTTTATACAGATGCCTTGGCAGGAAGCAATGGATAGATACGGATCAGATAAGCCGGATACGCGCTTCGGATTAGAATTGTTTGATATCGGTGATATTATTTTGCAATCTAATTTTGAAATTGTTAAAAACACTCTGTTAAACGGCGGTATTGTCCGTGGTATAAGAATCCCTGGCGGAGCTAAATATTCAAGAAAAGATATTGATGATATTACCAAACTGGCAGTATCTTTTGGTGCTAAAGCTCTGGCTAATATTATTTATAACGAAGACGGCACTGCAAAATCTCCTGTATTGAAATTTGTCACAGAAGAACAGGCAAAACAAATACAAGAACGCGCAGGTGCTCAAGCAGGCGATATAATCTTCTTTGTTGCAGATAAGCCAAAACTTGTTTACGACATTATGGGAAGATTAAGACTTCATTTCGGTAAAACATTAAATCTTATTGATGAAAACAAACATAATCTCTTATGGGTTGTAGACTTCCCTATGTTTGAGTGGAGTGAAGAAGAAGGTCGTTATATGGCTATGCATCACCCGTTCACATCACCTAACCTTGAAGATCTTGCGAAATTAGATTCTGGTGATCTTGGCAATGTTAAATCAATTGCTTATGATATTGTATACAACGGAACCGAATTAGGCGGCGGAAGCGTCAGAATCCATTCATCTGAAGTTCAAAAGAAAATTTTCAAAGCTCTTGGATTAACAGAAGAAGAAGCTGTTGAAAAATTTGGATTTATGGTAAACGCTCTGCAATACGGTACTCCGCCTCATGCAGGTCTTGCAATCGGTCTGGACAGACTTGTTGCTCTGCTTTGCAGAACAGACAGCATCAGAGATGTTATTGCTTTCCCGAAAAACTCAGGTGCAAAAGATCTTATGAGCGATGCGCCGGGCGAAGCATCATTGCAGCAACTAAGAGAGTTGCATTTAAAAAGTACAGTGACTCATAAATAATTAAAAGCCCCATTATACGGGGCTTTTTTAATAGGTGAAACTCTCAAAGAATTAAAATTCATGGTAAAATAATTTTATGCAAATATTCACTGAATTAAACAAAAATCCAAATTTATCCCTTGCGCTCGGTTATTTTGACGGAGTACACCTCGGGCATCAGGCTGTTATCAGGCAAGCAGTTGATTTTGCGCACCAAAATAACACAAAATCCGCTGTTATAACATTCAAAGACCATCCTTGCTGTTATTTTTGGGGAGTGTGTCCTAAATATGTTCTTACGCGAAAAGGTCGTGAAGAAAAAATTGCAGCATTAGGTGTGGATTATTTGTATGAACTGGATTTTGAGAGCATATCAGGTCTTACTGCAGAAGAATACTTGCGCGACATTTTGATAAAATATTTCACGCCGACTGCAATTTCAACAGGCTATAACCACAACTTCGGTTATAAAAAATCCGGTAATGTAAAATATCTTGCCGCAGAAGCACAAAAATACGATTACCGCTACTTTGAACTCCCGCCGCAAAAGATAAACAATGTGATAATTAGCAGTACTGCAATTAGAGAAGCACTTTCAAAAGGTCAGGTTGAAAAAGCAAACTCTATGTTAGGATATAAATTCACTATATCCGGAGAGGTTGTCAAAGGTAAACAAATAGGGCGCACAATAGGTTTTAGAACAGCAAATCTTGTTTATCCGCCAGAACTCATAGTTTTGCCGTTTGGGGTTTACGCAGTGGATGTCCGGCATGGGGAAAATACCTATAAAGGTATTGCAAATTTCGGTGTGCGACCGACGGTTAACGGAGTTGGCGCTTTGCTTGAGGTGCATATTCTTGAATTTGATAAAGAGATTTATGGTGAGAAAATCAGCGTCGAATTTAAAAAAATGATAAGAAAAGAAAAAAAATTCGCCTCTCTTGATGAATTAAAAAATCAAATCCAAAAAGATATAAACTTATGTTGTAAATAAACTTTTAACGACAAAATATCTTCCTAAAAGTAACTTAATGTCGAAAAAGTTCTTTTAATTATTCTGCGCGGTGTCCGGTTTTTAACTGGTGATCAACATTGGCAGTTTTTTGGTTGGCTTTTAATTTTGCCGCGATAACGTGATATGCTCCAACGGCAAATGCTGCAACTCCTGCAATGATTTTGGATTTTGTACCGATACTCTTAAGCGGATGTTTACAAACTTCTTTTAAAGAACCGCCTTTTCTAAAACCGGAAGGTAAAGCCCCGAACAACCAGCCCCCGGTAAGTATTGCTGCCCCTGTTGTTAAGCCATAAGCTGTACCTTTAACAGTGCCTTTTACCATTTCTGTTGTGGTTGCAAAAAATTTGGCTACATTTGCGATAAAGTTTCTGAATGGACGTTTTTTTTCTTCTTTCTTTTCCTGTTGTTTAGTAGATAATTCTACACTGTCTTGCAGATTCGAAGATGACGGCGGAATATTAACTGGTTTTGCAGTATTATTTGTTTCTGCCGCACGAAAACTAACTACAGGATTAAAACCAATTTCCATAAATTACTCCTTTACCTACTAACATTAAAACGTATAAATAAAAATTTTGCGGATTTTTTTGAAAAAATTTACAAATATTAACGTTAATTAAAAAGATTTAACTGCGGTACTTCAGGAATTGAAGTTTCTTGTTTTTTGCGTGTTGCAAGATTATTAGAAAAATCTTTTTGCATTTTAATCATCAAATCTTGAGAACGTTTAATTACAGGAGCAGGCAACCCTGCCATTTTTGCGACCTGAATACCGTAACTTTTACTTGCTCCGCCTTGTACTATTTTTCTTAAAAATTCAATTTCGCCGTTTTCTTCAGTAATGGTAATTCGGTAATTTTTAATTTGCGGATAAGTTTGGGTCATAACATTTAATTCGTGGTAGTGTGTTGCAAAGATGCAGCGTGCTTTAATTTTAGTTGCAATATATTCAGCAACGGACCAAGCTATCGCCACCCCGTCATATGTGCTTGTCCCGCGACCTATTTCATCAAGCAGGATAAAACTCTTATCTGTTGCCGCATTTAGAATATATGCTGTTTCGACCATTTCAACCATAAATGTTGATTGTCCCAATGTTAAATCATCAGATGCCCCGACACGGGTAAATATTTTATCGAAAACTCCGACTTGTGCATAATCAGCAGGAACCCAAGCTCCTATTTGTGCAAGAATTACAATAAGTGCATTTTGGCGCATATAAGTTGATTTACCTGCCATATTCGGACCGGTTAAAATCATAAATTGGGTTGTATCTGATGAATTACTCTTCAATTCAAGATCATTTGGCACATATTCACCAAGCGGAAGTATTTTTTCAAGTACAGGGTGCCGTCCGTTTTTAACTATAAAATTATCAGAAGAATCAATTATCGGCTTACAATAGTTATTTTCAACCGCAACCTGCGCAAGCCCAACAAACACATCACAGTTAGATATTGCATCTGATATTTCTCTTAGACGGCTTACAAATTCTTTTGAGTATTCCCTGAAATCACAGAACATCTTATATTCAAGTTCAACTGATTTGAATTTAGCAGAAAGCACATCATCTTCGTGTTTTTTCAATTCATCCGTAATAAATCTTTCGCCGGTTGTAAGTGTCTGCTTACGAACATAATATGGCGGAACCTGATTCAAGAAAGAATTAGTAATTTCAATAAAGTATCCAAATACTTTGTTGTAACCGACTTTTAGATTTTTAATACCGGTTTTTTCTTTTTCGCTTTCTTCAAATTCTTTAAGCCAATTTTCGCCGCCGGTCAACAGTTCTCTAAAATAATCCAATTCACCGTTAACACCTGGTTTTATAATTCCGCCTTCTCTAATCAGAGTAGGACACTCGTCAATAATGGTTCTTTCAATGAGTTTGGTGTATTCCCAAATATCATCTTTATATTGAGCAACAAGCTCAAGCGGATTATTTTCAAGTGCTGACGCTGCCTCTAACAGTTCAGGCAGTGAATACAGTGAATTTTTCAAACTTACAAAATCGCGTGGATTAGCGCTGCTGTTACTTATTTTTGTTGCAAGACGCTGGATATCATAAACTTTTTCCAACAATCCTGCAAGCTGTAAACGTACAGATGATTTTTCTACAAGTTCAGACACCGCATTTTGTCTTGCCATAATCTGTTCAATACGTTTCAGCGGCTGGCAAATCCATGTTCGCAACAGTCTTGCGCCCATGTTGGTACGTGTTCTGTCTATTGCCCATAATAGTGACCCGTATTTATTTTTTTCTCTCAAGGTTTCAACAAGTTCAAGATTTTTTCTTGTGCTTGCGTCGATAATCATGTATTCTGAAAGTTCATACGGTTCGATTTTTTCAAACTTAGGAACATTATCTTTTAAATTTTCCCAGATATAAGCCAATAACGCCCCTGCTGCTCTAAAACCTGTTTTGTAATTATTGTACCCGAAAGCTTCAAGAGTAGCTGCCTGGAAAACTGCTTTAAGATTATTTTCCGCAAAATCAGACTTGAATACTGACGCAGGAATTTTAGAACAATTATAATTTGCAGTGATAATTTCCGGTAAATCAACTTTTTCCTCAGGCACTATCTGGAAAGGTTTTATCTCACCGCGTATTGCCGGTGCAACGATTTCAGCTGGTTTGATACGTGCCAGTTCTGATATAATCAAATTCAGAGAACTCTGGGTAACTTTAAATTCACCTGTTGAAATATCAGCGTATGCAAATCCATAAACATCTGAGCGTTCATCTTTGAAAACAGCACAGATGTAATTGTTAACATTTTTTTGTAAAAAATCTGTTTCTGTAAGAGTGCCTGAGGTAATAATTCTGGTTATACCGCGTTTAACAAGCCCTTTAGCTTCTTTTGGATCTTCAAGCTGGTCACAGATAACTACTTTATAATTTTTCTGAACAAGTTTTTCTATATAAGTGTTCATTGATTTTACAGGAATACCAGCAAGCGGAACTCGTCCTATATTTTTTCCTGCATCACGACCGGTCAGGGTAATTTCGAGTTCTTTTGACATGATGACAGCATCTTCAAAAAATGTTTCAAAAAAGTCCCCAAGCCTATATAATAAAATCTTGTCAGGATTTTGACGTTTTATTGTTATGTAGTGCTGCATTGAAGGAGTTAAATCTTCAATATTAACATCAGCAGTATTTATATAATTGATTTCTGGTTTTGTCATAACTATAATAAATATATACCATGAAAAAAGGAAAAAGAAAATGGGATGTTTAAGAAATATTTTGAGAGCAATAATAATTACCCTTGCGGCGGTCGGATTTATGTCGCTCGGCGGCAAAGAACTGGTTACTAAATATATTGGCTACTGGCTTAATCCGCCGCAGGACGTCATGCTTGAACGAGCTAAAAAAGTCGGTGATTTTTCGCAAATCAGTGAAGAATTTGAGATTGAGCGTGCAGCAGGAATTATGGGATACAATGCAGTTGTAGCAGAACATAAAGCTTCCGGACAAAAATTCTTTGTAGTTGATTCAAATGATAAAAATATTCTTACAAAAGAGGATTTGCAATCAGATAATGTTGAAGAAAAACTCAAAGAAGCTGTGTCTAAAATTAAATATCAATCTGTAACTTTTGATGAATTAAAAGTTACCAAACATGGAACTCTCAACTCCTACGGTACCAATTCTCCTTATGTAAAATTTGACGCAAAAGTGAAAAAACTTCCTGTAGGTGAAATTTCCGGAATAATATCCACGGTTGACACAGAAAGCGGTGAAAAAAGACTTCTGGTTGCGTTAAATGAAAAAGACAAGTATTCACAGTTGATTTCCGATGAATTTTTTAAAAAGATAAAATAAATACTCTATACAAACGATAAAAAGCCTCAAATATAGGGTATAATAAGTATATGGACGACCTAAAAGACCTATATTCAATAGTAAAGAAGAAGAAATTTGTCACGGTTGACGAGCTTCGCTATATTGCAAATCATCGCTTTGTAAAAGACGTCAGCTATCAACCTACAGAAAATAGCGGTAATAATTTTTCAAAATACCTTGTGAGATATATTAATTCCGATAGCGATATGATTTATGTAAAGAAATAAACTACACATTTCCGGTTGAACTGTTACGGTCATCTTCAAGCTGCTTTATGTCAATATTAGAATCATCGGCATAAGCACTCAATGTTGTTGGTATTTCAATTTCTACATTAACATCAGCATCAACCATTTCAATATCGCCTTTAGGATATTCGCGTGTTTTGCCATCCTCCATTTTAACAGAAACCGTACCGTTAAGAAATTGCAAGAAACAAACTCTTCCGAGTCCGTCCGGTGTCATAACTGATGAACCGACTGGAGGCATGCCCTTAGCTGCTTCAATATAATTTGAATACTCATAAGTCAGACAGCATAACAGTCTGCCGCAGGTACCTGATATTTTACCGGGCGCAATAGGCATGCCCTGATCTTTTGCTAATTTGACATTTATTTGTGCAAATTTTCTCAAAAAAGAGGAACAGCAAAACGGTCTGCCACACAAACCTGTTCCGTCAATAATAGAGGTTTCATCACGCACGCCAATATGCCTTAAATCAATACGTACACGGGTGAACACCTGTGTCAAATCTTTTAATAATGCTCTGAAATCCACACGCTCAGGCGCAGTATAATAAAATGTAATCTTGCGTCTGTCAAACGTGATTCTGCATTGAACAAGATTCATAACGAGTTTATGCTGTTTTATAAGTGCCTGACATTTAAAAAACGATGTTACTTCCTCTTTTTTTATATCATCAAGAGTCTGCAAATCTCTTTGGGATAAAGTTCGGATAACAGTTAATGATTCCGGCTGCTCTTTTTCCCATTGCTTCGAAACCTCTGAATTAACCATAAAGGCTTTAAGAGCTTCTTCACCTTTATCAGTTCTGACAAGCACCATCTGTCCGTCCGTAAGATGAATACTTTCCGGTACATTCAGCGGGTAAATCATGTTCTTTAAATACTTAACAGCAAATTTCATTTTATATATATCTTTCTTCCTCTTTCAATTTTCTGTTCATAAGCTTGCTTAAAAGCTCCTGTGGCGTAATATCCGTATAAACAGCCTCATAAATAGCATTGGATACAGGCACCTCTAACCCTAATTTTTTTGCAAGTTCGCAAATAGCTTTGGATGTTTTGACCCCTTCTGCAACAGAACCAAGTTCAGCGAGAATGTCATTTATCTTTTTACCTTTGGCAAGCATTGAGCCTACTGTATAATTTCTGGACATCGGGCTTGAACAGGTTGCGATTAAATCCCCCATGCCGGAAAGCCCGTATAGAGTTGACGGGTTTGCGCCAAGGTGAATACTTACTCTGACAATTTCCGCCATACCGCGTGTTAACAGAGTCCCTGCACAATTGTCGCCCAATTCCATGGTATGCGCAAAACCTGATGCTATTGCGATTACGTTTTTCAAACTTCCGCCAAGTTCAACACCCACTACATCACTGTTGGTATAAAGTCTGAAACGATTTGGCACATTACAGCTTTTTTGTACAAATTCCGCTATTTCCATATCATCACTTGCAACACATGCCGCTGTCGGTTTACCGGCAAGCACTTCTTTTGCAAGTGTAGGACCTGAAAGCACTGCCAATTTTTGTTCCGGCAAAACATCTTTTATCACTTCTGACATACGCATTAATGAAGGTAATTCAATACCTTTTGACGCATTTACAAGTATTTGGGAAGATTTTATACCTGCTTTCTTAAGATTTTCACAAACATCACGGGTTCCGGAAGTTGCAACAACATTCAGTATTATGTCTGCCTCTGATATAGCTTTGCTTAAATCACTTGTTATCTCAACTTTATCAGAAAGCTGAACTTCTAATGGTTTAGAGGCATGTTTATTTTGAATAAGATCTTCTGATAAATCCTGAGCACGTCCCCACACGGTAACTTCATCAAAGTTATCCGTCAAAAGCCATGCAAGAGTTAATCCCCAGCAACCGGCACCTACTACTGTTAATTTCATACTCTGCCCTCCATAATCTTTCTTAAACTTCTACCTTCTGATTAAGCAATTTACGAAGCACACCTCTGTTCTTTTTCAATTCTTCTCTTGCTTTTTCGGTATCATAGCCCATAACAAGCGTGACAATTGCGGTTTTTATTTCCCAGTTATTTTTCAACAGAGTTGCAAGAGCATCACTGTGTGAAACATTCGCGATTTGCGCAACTATTCTTATTGCACGGTCTTTAAGCTTTTCGTTAACAGCCTGCAAGTCTATCATAAAGTTTTCGTAAGTTTTGCCTATTTTTATCATAGCGCCGGTTGTCAACATATTCAAAATCATTTTTTGCGCAGTACCAGCTTTAAGCCGTGAGGAGCCTGCAATAACTTCCGGTCCGACTTCTGCACAAATTACAAGTCCTGCTTCTTCATAGATTCTGCCTTTAGGGTTGCAGGTTACGCCTATTGTTTTAGTCCCTATTTCATCTGCCTTAGAAAGAACTCCAAGTAAATATTTCGGGTTTCCGCTTGCAGAAATTACCACAGCGACATCATTGTCAGTTAGAACTTCTGCATCTTTACGTCCGAGTTCAAAATCATCTTCCGCACCTTCGACAGATTTTCTCATTGCCCTGTCACCGCCACAAATAATTCCCTGAACCATATCATCCGGCACGCTGAATGTCGGCGGGCATTCTGACGCATCAAGAATACCTAATCTTCCTGATGTGCCGGCACCAAAATAAAACAACCTGCCGCCTTTAAGAAACTGTTTTGCTATCAAATCAACAGCTGATGCGATGTTTTCCAGTTCTTCTTCCACAGCAAGAGCAACAAGTTTGTCCTCTTCATTCATTTTGCGTACCATTTCAATTGTCGAAAGAATATCAATATCTTTCGTGTTTTCATTTCTGCTTTCTGTAATAATGTCACTCATAACTGCACCCCTTTTTTATAATAAACACTAACACTATAATTTCATCAAATTAGCCATTTCAATAGCTGTTTTAGCAGCTTCTGAACCTTTGTTACCCGCTTTAGTACCAGCTCTTTCAATAGCCTGTTCAATATTTTCGGTTGTAAGAACACCGAAGATTACAGGAATTTCTGTTTGCAAACTAACATTTGCAATGCCTTTGGACAATTCTGCACCAACATAATCATAATGAGAAGTTGCCCCTCTGATAATTGCCCCAAGGGTAATTATTGCATTATATCTGCCTGTCTTTGCAAATTTCAAAGCAGCAAGCGGTATTTCAAAAGCGCCCGGAACTCTTACAATATCAATATTGTCTTCTGACACGCCGTGACGTCTTAATTCATCTATTGCTCCATCCAGAAGTTTTGCTCCGATAAAGTCGTTAAATCTTGACAGTATTATACAAAATTTTTCATTACTTGTAACCAGTTGTCCTTCATAAGTTTTCATTTATAATTTCTCCTTAGGCGTGTATATCGGATAAATAAAAAATATTTTCCACATATAAATTTTACAATATATTTTACTATTTTACAACCAGTGGAGCAAAAATCTTATAAAAAATAAATATTGCGGCAAACATTAAGAGTACTCCGCTGAGTTTCAAGAGTACATCAGAGATTTTATAAAAGTTTTTCATATTCTTTATATGCGAAGTAATAAACCCGGCAAGAATGAGGATAAGCCCTTGCCCTAAAGAAAATAAAAACAGCATTAATATTGCATCGACAATGTTTGCAGAAAGCGAAGCAAAAGCCATAATGCCTGCAAGTATCGGTGTCGAACACGGAGTTCCGGCAAGTGCGAACACTGCCCCCAGTAATACAGGATAAATATAA
Organism: Candidatus Gastranaerophilales bacterium; assembly: GCA_944322865.1. Taxonomy (GTDB): domain Bacteria; phylum Cyanobacteriota; class Vampirovibrionia; order Gastranaerophilales; family Gastranaerophilaceae; genus CALUVH01. The sequence goes on along the minus strand of CALUQJ010000044.1, from coordinate 1,640 downwards.
GTGTTATGAGCATCACTTTTAGGCATTTCTTTAACTATTACCGGCAGTTCAAAATCGAGAAAGCCAACGAGTTTCAAGCCCATAACCAGCATAATTCCGGCAAGCACAATTCCGAAGTACCCGCCTGCAAAAGAAACAAACACTTTGCCTGTTATAGCGCAAATAATACCTATTAAACTAAAGACAATTGATGTCCCGAAAACAAAAAATATCATTTGCACGAGTGTTTTTAAAGGTTTTGCCTCAGAATACCCGCCTACATACCCGATAATAATCGGCAGCATAGCAAGCGAGCATGGAGAAATTGAAGCAATTAACCCGCCTAAAAACGAAAGCGCAAACAAAATCAATAAACTACCCTGCTGGCTGAACAGACTGATGTAATTTTCCATTATTTAAGCTCCTGCAAATACTTTTCCAACTCTTCTTTCGGAATTGCACCCTCCACGCGTTTTGCTTGTCCGCCGTCAGAATTAAGCATGATAATTGTCGGAACAAGTGTCACATTATATTTTTTAATCTGTTCATCTGCAAGCTGATCGCGATTTTGTACCTGAATTTCAGTCAAAACGATTTTATCCTGATAATTCTGCCAGATTTCTTTAAATAATTCATTCATAGTCTGACAGTCCAGACACATTGCAGAAGTGAATTTTATCACCTGCGGTTTACCGGTTCCTTCTGTCGTTGCAGTTGTTTTTGTAGAATTAGTTAACACAAAATAAGCAACTATCGGAATGATAAAAATCAACGAAATAATTAAAATGTTTTTTTTCATAAAAAATTCTCCTTTTCTTATATAATACCATAAGAAAAACAGAATTTTTTGTTAATACCGACTGTGCTTATCTAACCGGTTAATCTTCCGGAAGATAAAAATCAGCTTTAGCGAGTAGTTCACGGGTATGCTCATAGCAGCAGGAATTTCGCGTGACATTTTGGTATTCCTGAACAATGCTGATAATATCATCTACCGACATTTTGATAATTCGTCTTTCGCCCTCAATAATTCTTGCCATAAAATCACCTTCTTTTTTACAAAAATAATATCGGCACAGATGTTAGAAAACTTTTGCAAAATCCAATATATAACTTAGAAAAATAGTTTAAAATTTTAATAGACAGTAGAAAAGTTCAGACGATTTTAGATGATTTTAAGATAAAAACAAAAAAATGTTTTTGAAAATTTTTAACTAAAAAGAGATACCTTTATTTATATAAAAGACTTGAAATTTTTGAAGCGATAGTGTATAATGGGAATATGAAAGACAAATTACCGAGGAAGTATAGAATAATCAGTAAGGTGCATCATTCTGACGTACCGGAAAATCTTGTTTTTCCGCGTTATGTCGGTATGCATAATGGCGATGCCGGCATGGGGAAAACGGCTGAAACCCTTGTCCTGAGCGGCTTTGCGGGGGGGGGGGCTCCTATCTAAGCCCCGTGCGGCTTTCCACCCTATCGCTCACCCGGCAACACTACGTCATCCCGCAACGAGAATGTACGCATTCCACGTTAATTGTCACCTTGCGGGGTGGACACAGTCCACTCTTACATCCTGGGAACCCGCTAAAGGCAGACGACCACCTATACATCATTCAACAAAAAAACGACACAAGTTAAGATTAACTTGTGTATTT
>CALUQJ010000043.1 GCA_944322865.1 Candidatus Gastranaerophilales bacterium | reverse complement strand
AAGGTCGCTCATTACAAGGTTTTCAGCCATTTTTCCTATGCCGGCATCACCATTATGCCGGTCGACATAACGCGAAGATACAAGATTTTCCGGTGCGTCCAAACGACACACCCTACAGCGGTTATCGTTGTCGGCTTGGTAAAGCCGATCTATGTTTCTTACGCCATTGTGGTGGGCACACTCCGCTTTGCCCACCCTACTGATTATTCTATACTTCCTCGGTAATTTGTTTTTCATATTCCTATTATACAATACCTTCTTAAATTTTTCAAGTCTGTTTTTACATAGCTTAAATTAAGTATTATTAACATACTCAATAATCCGGCTAATTACAAAACAAATTTTCCATGGTAAAATGCCTGTGTAAAAATAGTGAGGCAGAAAATGAAAGTTGCATTGTTAAATCATGGTTGCGCAAAAAATCTTGTTGATTCGGAATTAATGCTTGGACTTTTGGCGGAAAAGGGTTATGAAGTTACGCTAAATGATGAAGAAGCTGATATAGTGGTTATTAATACTTGTTCATTTATTCATGATGCGGAAAAAGAATCCGTTCAAAGTATTCTACAGGTTGCGCAAAGTGGTAAAAAAGTTATTGTGACTGGCTGCCTGCCTCAAAAATATAAAACTGAATTAAAAAAAGCAATACCAGAAATTTCTGGCATGGTGGGGACTTCGGATATAAAAGAGATTGTGAATGTTGTTGAACAGGTTGCTCATGGTAAAAAGAATATCAATAAAGTATCTGAACGCCCGGAATATATTTATCCTGAAACAATTGAGCGCCAGCAGATTACAGTTGGTCCGAGTTCTTATATAAAAATTGCTGACGGCTGTAACTATCATTGCGGTTACTGCATTATCCCGCAGCTTCGCGGTGAATATCATTCAAGAACTATTGAAAATATAGTTGAGGAGGCTAAATCATTACTTGCAAAAGGGGTTACAGAACTTGTGCTTATAGCGCAGGATACAACAAGTTACGGAATAGATCTGTATGGCAAAAACGCATTGCCTGAACTTCTTAAAAAATTAAACTTACTTGAAGGGGAGTTCTGGATACGAATTATGTATGCTTATCCGTCACAGATGACTGATGAATTAATGGAGGCAATTGCAACTCTGGATAAAGTTGCTAAGTATATAGATCTGCCGTTGCAGCATTATGATGTGGAAATATTGAAAGCGATGCGCAGGCCGGCGTTTAATTATGATGAATTAATCCAAAAAATTCGTGCGAAAATTCCAAATGTTGCGATAAGAACAGCGTTTATTGTCGGATACCCGGGAGAAACTGATGAGCAGTTCAACGCATTGTATGAATTTGTTAAGCGTACGCGGTTTGATAAAATGGGTGTGTTTGAATATTCCCGTGAAAAAAATACAACATCCTACTCAATGCAGGAACAAATTCCTGCAAAAATCAAGCGTCAGCGGCATAAAAAACTTATGACACTTCAACAAAAAATATCAAAATCCGTAAACGAAGGATATATTGGCAAAACCATGAAATGTCTTGTTGAAGGATTTACAGATGACGGACTTATACTTTTGCGTTCAGAACATGATGCGCCGGAAATTGACGGAATTGTCTATGCTTCATCTGAAAGACCTGTTGTTCCCGGAGATTTTGAAAATGTTTTAATAGAAAATGCTGATGAATATGATTTGTTTGGACGGGTAGTATAAATAACGTTACAAATTTGGTTATTTTTATCTTTGTTGTATAATTTGCCAATAAGGGGTAAATGATAAAGGTAAAAATAATGGAATATATAGAAAATAAGGAAGTTGAAGAAGAACAGTTAAAAGGTATCTTTAGGGATATGGTGAAGTATTCACCGTCTAAGATTTGCGGCATGCTTGGTAATGCGATTATTGTGCCGGTTTATACAAGTTTGCTTACTCCTGATGAATACGGATTATATTCGCTTTCAATCGCGTTTCTCTCTTTTTTATGTATCATTTTTTCGGACTGGATTGGATTGTCAGGGCTGCGTTTTTTTAGGCAGCATCAATTAATGCATGACATGCCGAAATATTTAACGACACTTGTTACAATGCTTACAACCAATTTGTTAATTATGTTTGTGGTGTCGTTCTTTTGCAGGGATCATTTCTTTGAGTTTTTCCATATTCCCGTAAAATATTTTCTGGCAATATTGCTGCTTATAATTCCGGTTGCTATACGTGCGTTGTTGTTTCAGCTTTTACGTGCACAGTTGAAATCTATGTCGTTCACTGTATCGACTATTTTAAACCAGATTTTAACAATCGGACTTTCAATATTTTTTGCAAAGTATTTCCATATGGGCGCAATGGCTTTGCTTCTAGGTATGGGAATTTCTATTTCTTTAATTGATTTGCTGTTAATTTATCAGAGCAATATATTGTCCTGGTTTAAGTTCCAGAAGGTTGAGTGGAATACGATGTTTCCTATTGTCAAATACGGTATTCCGATAGCCGCAACATCTTTGAGTACATGGATTATTAACCAGAGTAACAAATTTATTATGAACAGTATAAGCGGATTTTCTGATGTTGGTTTGGTCGGGGTTGCTTATAGCTTGACTCTGCCGCTGCTGATGACTATATTTTCGATAATAACAGTGGCTGCAATTCCGCGTATTATAAATATGTATGAAGAAAAAATAGATGTAAGACCGATAATTTCCAGATTCACAGGCTATTATATACTTATCGCGCTGCCTGTAATTACGGTAATTTCAATGTATGCTCCTGATTATGTGCTGATGCTTTCATCAGGTGATAAATTCAGTATGGCATGTAAACTTATTCCGTTTTTTGCGTTCGGAACATTTTTTATGTCACTGGCAGATTACACGACTTTGCAATATCATCTTGCAAATAAAACATATATTGATTTTGTAATTAAATTAATATCCGGTATTTCAGGTGCGGTTTTAAACTTCATTTTAATTCCTCAATACGGGCTTATCGGTGCCGGCATGGCGACATTTGCCGCAAACTTTTTGTATTTCTTTTTGAGTACGGTAATAGTTTTGCCGGGATTAGGGTTACGGTATCCGACAATAACAATTTCAAAAATGCTGCTGTCTTTTGTTCCGTTTGGCGGACTTTATTATTTATATTGTAATTATGTTAAAGTACCGGTGCTTTTTGAAATGATATCGTTAATGCTTGTATTCTATCTTTGCTACTGGGGACTTGGAAATACAGTGTTTAAAAAGGTAAAATTTTAACTTAATAATTATTTACATAATGGCAATAAAAAATCTTTTTGATTTTTAACAAACATACATATACTATTGTGAATTTATATTAATCAAAAATACTGTAAAAATAGCAAAAATGATATTCTCTTGATAATATGAATAGGTAGTAGGAATATAAATAGTAGAAAAAATAACTTTAGGGAAAGTGAAAGGAAGTCAACCATGGCATTGACAAAAACTGATAGAAAAAGAATAGTTGCATCAGCTTTATCATTATGTTTCTTGATGCAGCAGTCATTATGTTTTCAGGTCGTTGCAAGTGAAATAGGCGGCGATGTTCCGGGTATGAACACCGGTATTACGGTAAGACCTGGTGAAAATGGCGGAAATATTTACGATATCAAACCTACTGGCGGAAGCGGTGATCTCGGTTTTCGTGAGTATGATCATTTTAATTTATCACAAGGTGATATTGCAAATTTAATTATGCATTTTAAAGGACAGGATTTGTCAAAATTTGTCAACCTTGTTAATGATCAAATTAATATTAACGGTATCTTAAATGCCGTTAACGGTGCCGGCGGCTTTTCTGACGGAAAAGTCATCTTTGTTTCTCCGAACGGCATGGTTGTAGGATCAAGCGGTGTTTTAAATGTCGGAGCACTATCAGTCATTACCCCTTCCCAAAATGATTACAATAAGTTTTTAGGTTCTTATAAACCGAGCGATTTGCATGACCTTTCCAACCTTGAAAATTCTCAAGGAACAGGATCTGTTACAATCAACGGTAAAGTTCTTTCCCGCGGTGATGTAGATATTAAAGCTGCAAATGTAGATATTAGCAAAGGTGCTGTTTTACTTGCAGGTGTAAAAAATAATGAATTGTTAACATCAGTTGCAAGTGCAAATGATTTATTTAACCAGCTTGTAAATACAGGAAATGTAAATGCAGGTTCAACAATTTCTAATGAAAACGGGAATATCGTAATTAAGTCTTACGGAAGTAACGGCGGTGTAAATATTGCAGGTAACGTAAGCAATTATGCTAAAAACGGTGATACAAAAATAACAAGTGAAGGCTCTAAAGGTATTGATATTTCAGGTAAACTTGCTAATGCAGGCGGCGCTATGGATGTTATCAACAACGGCGGTGCTATGAATGTTTCCGGTATCGTAACTAATGCAGGTGCGAAATTAACACTTGAAAATAACGGTACAGGCATGAATATTGCATCTTCTGCAAAAGTTGATAACAGTGAAGTAACAGAACTAATTAATACCGGTCGTAACGGGATGACTGTACAAGGTAAGGTTAGCGGTAACGGTGTAAATTTACGCGGTGTTAATTCTGATATAGTAATCGGCAGTTCTTCTGTTGATGAAAACATCAAGTCATCTGCCGCTTTGAATATCAACCTTGAAAACGGTGATTTGTTAAATGCCGGTGTTGATAAAACTTTATTAGCATCAAACGGTGATATAAACATCAACGTTAAAAACGGTACAATTGGTTTGGATGTAGGAAATTGTGCAAATGGAGCTTGCACAGGTGTAGATCCTGACGCAAGAGATTTAACAAAATCTATTAACGTTAATGCAGGCGGTTCAATTAATGCCTCAACAACAAGTACAAGTTCTTCAAATTCTAATTTAGTTGTAAATCTTGCGGCTAAAGATTCCGATATGAATGTTGGTCATATCAAAGCTGACGGCAAGGTTATTTTAACCGCTGCTGATTTTGACCGCAACGGAAACGGTTATTCAATCCTGAATGCGTCAAACGATGCTTCTAAAGCTAATGTTGAAGGCAAAGGTATTTCTTTAATCGCAAGTAAAAACATCGGTGAAAAAGGTAATAAATTAACCTTTAACCAGACTGATACAAATTATGGTATGGATGCTCTTGCTATTAATGATATTAATATTAAAGGTCAGGATGACAAAAATAATACCAGAGTTTGTACAATGATATCAAGAGAAGGCAGCATTGACGCTGAATTTTCAGGAAATACAACTATTGATGAAATCACCGCAAAAGATGATATAAAAATTGTTAACCGCGGTGCTTCTCTGAATATTGAAAACCTTGGTTCTGTTCCGAATACACCGGTTGATTATTTCGGAAAAAATGTAAGCTCTGTTGCTCCGAAAAATGTTGATATTAAGGTTTTAGATATTAACCCTAACACAAGAGTAGATTCAGAATGGATTAACGGCGTTCATCACTGGGCAGATTCTCAGTTAACTATTGAAAATGCACGGGTAGAAGGTACAAATAATCCTGACAATCCTGATATGAAACTTGTTGCTGATAATGTATATGTTGACGGTAAACATATTTCATTTGGAAAAGACGGACATTTTGTTGAAGCTGATGACAGAACAAATTCAGTAGAAAAAATCGGCGATGGTGAATTTACATTTGAATATCGTTCAGTAAGACCTGAAGATGTAACAGAAATTGACCGTGATGAAAATGAACGTAATTACTATGATGATGATATGTATAATAACGATTCAGATTCAGACACAGATATAGATACTGATACAGACGCTGACTCAGATGCAGATAGCGATGCTGACTCAGATACTGATACAGACGCTGACTCAGATGCAGATAGCGATGCTGACTCAGATACTGATACAGACGCAGATTCAGATGCAGATAGTGATGCTGACTCAGATACCGATACAGACGCAGATTCAGATGCAGATAGCGATGCTGACTCAGATGCAGATAGCGATGCTGACTCAGATGCAGATAGCGATGCTGACTCAGATGCAGATAGCGATGCTGACTCAGATACTGATACAGACGCAGATTCAGATGCAGATAGCGATGCTGACTCAGATACCGATACAGACGCAGATTCAGATGCTGATAGTGACACTGATGCCGACTCAGATACTGATACAGATGCTGACTCTGACACCGATACAGACGCCGACTCAGATACTGATACAGATGCTGACTCTGACACCGATACAGACGCCGACTCAGATACTGATACAGATGCTGACTCAGATACCGATACAGACGCTGACTCAGATACTGATACAGACGCTGACTCTGACACCGATACAGATGCTGACTCAGATACCGATACAGACGCTGACTCAGATACTGATACAGACGCTGACTCTGACACCGATACAGATGCTGACTCTGATACCGATACAGATGCTGACTCAGATACCGATACAGATGCTGACTCTGACACCGATACAGACGCTGACTCAGATACTGATACAGATGCTGACTCTGATACCGATACAGATGCTGACTCAGATACCGATACAGACGCTGACTCAGATGCTGATAGTGACACTGATGCCGACTCTGATACTGACAGTGATGCAGATTCAGACACTGATACAGATGCTGACTCTGATACCGACAGTGATGCGGACAGTGATAGCGATACTGATGCCGACTCTGATACAGATAACGACACTGACGATGACGCCGATTCAGATAGTGATGCAGATTCTGACACTGACACTGATGATGACGCAGACTCAGATACTGACTCAGACACAGATACGGACGCTGATGCAGATTCTGATACAGACAGTGATACAGATACAGATACAGATTCCGACACGGATACTGACACTGATACGGATACCGATACGGATTCAGATGACGACCGTCTAGATGTCAATACCGGTAAAGAGGCTTACAAGCAAAGGATTCATAATGATGCAATTCAGTCAATAGACAAGCGTCAATATATGAGATTTGATGCAGACACAGCTCCTACCCCTATTGAATTACACGATAATGCTCAGATATCAGATTTGATTGATATTTCTCGTGGCGGTATCGCTGTTAGACACGCTAACAATTTAAGAGTTGGTGATGTAGTCCCTGTACAAATTAGCTGCGGCGACTTAAACATTGACGCAAATGTTAAAGTTGTAACAGCAAGTCAAAACAGAGCCGGGGCAGAATTTATTAACCTTGACCGTGCAACCGCTAACAAGTTGTTATACGTTAACATCTTATTAGAAGAGGCAAACGGAGTTCAGGCTAATTTAGGAAACGCACTAAGCTGGGACTAATAATTTATAGATAAAATCAACAATAAAAAAGAGGTTTAACTTGATTTGTTGAACCTCTTTTTTTAAGCAACTCTGCGTCCTTGCAGATAGAATACCGGATTTGAAACAGTTGAGCCTCCACCATATTTTGCCTGAATAGATGCCCGGCGTTTCTGACCTTGTGCAATAATATCTTTTGCTCTATCTGACAATTGAATTTCAACTTGTTCTTTTTCTTCTGGTGCAGCATTAGAAGTTGTGTTTTCGGCTTTTTGTCCCATTGCCAGTAAAGTGCTCTGGATTTTCTTATAATCAGCTTTAAGTTCAGCCCAGGCAGCTTTAGCATCTTGTTTTCTTAAAAATTCTTCAGCGCGTTCAGCATTCATATTATCAGCATGCTGTTTTAAATTATCAAGACCTTTTTTAACATCAGCATCACTCATGCCGCTTGAGTCAGCCATAGCTGCCAAATTAGTATTAGGTTTTTCAATAGGTGCATTCGGATCAAGTTTAGGTGCGCCGCCTCCTGCTGCCTGAGTTGTTCCGTCAGGCGTTTGTGTACCTACAGGACTTTCTAATTTATCCGGTAATTCAGTTGGTTTAGCTTCATCCATTGCAGCAGGACTTGTTGCTTCTTGAGCTTTAGCTTCTGCTTTTTCTTGAACCTGTTCAGATTCTTTAGTTACTTGTTCAGCAGCTTTACCTATGTTTTCAGTTTCTTTGCCTAATGCTTTAAAGCTGCTTGTTGCGGCTTTAGTTGATTTAACGGCAGCAGCACCTGTCTGAACAGCGGTTGCAATATTACCTAATGCCGCAGTGAAGTTTCCTTCTGCGATGTTGCCTGCTGCAAGCATTACGTTAGCAGCAGCCTGACCGTAACCGCCTATTGCTTCTGTTGCTTCACCTATCGGTTTCATAACATTACCGGCAGCAGCCAAAGCAGCCCCGACTATCGGAATACCACCCATTGCGATGAATGCTGTACCTGCATATTTTACCATTGTACCGACTTGTTTAACCGTTGTTGAAACTTCGTTGAATTTATTTGCAAATTCCATAAAGCCTGAAACTTCATTCTGGTTGCTTTCAACTTGTTTTTGGGTTGCATTTGTTGTTTTTACATAAGCGTTATTTACACGTTCCATAGAACGTAATGAAGCATTTGACTGTTTTGTCAATACAACAACATTCTGGTTGTACATCTTAATTACGTTTGTTTTTTCGCCTATACGGTTTTGTAAATCCTGAATTTTTTCAGCATCCCCGCTGCCAGAATCAACAGCGCCTGTCTGATCTGCTGTTCCTGCTAAATCCAAACTGAAAGCACTGTGTGAACCAATACCGGTTTTATCTGCATTCAAAAGTGAATCCAGTTCTTTATTCATGCTTGCTAGTTCTGTTTGTTCTGCATTTATAGACTGATTTAAGGTTTTTATTTGTTGATTTGTTTTGTTGAATTGTGATTGAGATTTTTGGTTTTGTGATTTAAATGTTTGATTATCTTTTTTAACCTGTTTAGCCGTTTCTTGTGTTTGAGATGTAATATCCTGGGTTGTATTTGTATTTTGCTGTGTTTCTGTTGTTCCCTGACGAACTCCGGCTTGCTGTCCTTGTGCTTCTTTTGCTGCTGCACGACCTTCTGATGCACTTTTACCTTTAATCAGGTCATCAGCAGACTGGGCACCGGAGGTTTCTCCGCTGCCTGCTGCGACTACGCCGCTGCCTTGTGTTTTTGTTTCGCCCTGCCGCGGGGTTATTCCCGAAGTGGTTGAACTTGATGAGCTGCTATACAAGCTCTTGACACCAGGAGCATCCCAAAGAGAGCCATCTTTGGTCATATAGTTCGGTTTGGCAGTCGTTGTGCTCTGGTTTTGACCGCCAATCTTTTTATATATGGATAAGTCTGTATTCGTATTATTAACGCCACCGACGCCCATTTTTACAAAGCTCTCCTGTAGTTATACTATCTCTCTATAAATATAAAAACCTTGTTAAATAAGCTAATTTCAGCATATTTGGAATTTGTTACATATGTTAACATAGTATTAAGTAAATATTTTTTTTATTAAAATCTGAAAATTTTTTATAAAAATTTGCTTAAAAAATATGTTTAGTGTAAAATTTATGTATATAGAAAATGGTATTTTTTAAGGAGAGAAATAATATGAAATTAATGGAAGGCAAAAAAGGGATTATTTTTGGGGTTTCAAACACTCATGGTATAGCTTATGCCATTGCAAAACAGTTGTTTGAGGCAGGAGCAGATATTGCATTTACATATGCTGGTGAAGCAATGGAAAAACGCGTAAGACCTCTGGCTGAAAGCATGAATGCTAAAATCATTATGAGCTGCGATGTTACCAAAGAAGATGAAGTAGAAGCAGTATTCAAAGAATGTGAAAAAGTTTACGGTAAATTAGATTTTGTTGTGCATGCTGTAGCGTTTGCCGCAAAAGAAGATTTACAGGGCAGATTTATTGATACATCCCATGACGGCTGGAATTTAGCAATGGGCGTAAGTGCTTATTCATTGATTTCAATATGCAGGCATGCTGAACCTATTCTTAATGAAGGGGCATCAATTTTTGCTCTTACATACTTAGGTTCTCAATATGTAGTTGCAAATTACAATATTATGGGTGTTGCAAAAGCTGCTCTTGAAAGCTCTATGAGATATCTTGCGGCTGATCTCGGTCCAAAAGGTATCAGAGTTAATTGTATTTCAGCAGGGGCTGTTAAAACACTTGCTGCTAAAGGTATTTCTGGATTTGATAAGATGCTCAAGGCTGCTGTTGCCAAGGCTCCGTTAAAGAGAAATGTTTCTCTTGATGATGTTGGTAAAGCTGGCTTATACCTTGCATCAGATCTTTCAACAGGGACAACCGGTCAAATACTTTATGTTGATTGCGGATGTCACTCTGTTTATGCTTCTCTTGATGAGATGGCTATTATTGCAGATTCTATTTCCAAAAGTGTTTAAAAAACACTTTTCGTGTATTCAAGGCACTGCCGGCTTAGCCGGCAGTGCCTTTTCATCTCTCTTCTTTTGTGTTATAATTTAAAAATAAGAGAGAATAGTGGGAGAAAATTATGCACGAATTGTTAATAAGAATGAATGACTTATTCCAAAGTTGGGGGGTGCACGGACTTGCCTTAAATTCCTTTATAGAAAGTTTTTTTCTTGTGCCGCCGCCTGATTTTTTATTGATTACAATGGATCTGGCTAAACCTGAAAAAGCTTTATTTTATGCAACTGTTTGTACTTTTGCATCACTTTTGGGAGGCATGTTCGGATATGCTTTAGGTTATTGGGGCGGACGTCCTGTTTTTAATTTTATTTTCAGAAACAAACATGAACAGTTTGAAGGCGTTGAAAAACTATACGAAAAATATGGCTCTCTTGCCGTATTCTTCTCTGCATTTACACCTATACCTTACAAGATTTTCACAATTGCCAGCGGAATTTTAAATATGAATTTCTGGAAGTTCTGCGTCGCAAGTTTTTTCGGCCGCGGATTGAGATTTTTTATCGTAAGTATTGTTCTGATGCTATTTGGTGAAGCTATCAAACACTATATTGAATGGGTTATTTTAGGCGTAACAATTTTGATAATCCTGTTCTTTGTAGTTCTCTACAAAAAACGCCATTTGTTAAAAAAATAATTTCATATAATTGAATTATGTAATTAATTGTTGATTTAATGTATAATATCATTAAATAATAAATAGAGGGAAGCCTATATGAATAAAAAAATAGTTTTAGTATTAACAGCATTATTAGCATTAAGTGCACCGGTATGTATTGCCGCTAACAATCTTGAACCGTTGGATTTCAGCGATAACAGTTCTTCCAAACAGGAAACTAAACAGACTGCTGATAATTTTGCCTCCTCTCTTGATACAAAGACAAAATATTACAGCAATCCTTCACTTAAAAGTGCAATACAAAAATTCAAAAAATCAAATTATGCCGGCTGTTTACAGGAATTGTTCTCTTATGTGCAGGCAAAACCGAATGATGCGGTTGCATACTACTATATGGCTATGTCCCTCACTCATATAGGAGATAAAGATGCGGCAATAAAAGCTTATGAAAGAGTTATTGCTATCGCAAGCGATCCGACATTAACCGAATATGCGACAAAAGGTAAAAACTGCCTTGTTTACGGTCCTACCTGTGCGCCTGATGAAGAAGAAGGCGTTGGTTTGAAAACTGATACTCAAGAACCTAAAGAAGAACCGACTCAAGAAGAAATGTTAGAAAACTTTATTCAATCTCCTTACGGCAACGGGCTTTCTCCTGAATTAGAAAAACAGATTAAAGAAGAAAAATTGAAACAAATTCAAGATACAATCAACAGAAAAGATAAACTTGAAAAGAACGATTTAGAAAAGATAAGAAAGTTTGACCGCGAAAATTCATCACAATTAAAACTAAACGAAAAAATCGCAAAAGCAGATCCAAGCGATAAAGAAATATTAAAAGCAATAAAAACCTTACGCGATGCCGGCATGAATGTTTCAATTCAAGCAACACCATCTTCAGGCTCGCAAGAAGGCAGTGTGACAGGGGCAACCTCATCTGCTGACTTACAAACAGCTGTAACAAATCCTGTGTCACCACAACAGGTTAATCAACAGGTTAATCCGGCAGCAGCAATGGCTGGAGGTTATACTGATCCGCAAATGGCACAAATTAGTATGATGCTTGGTAATAATAACAACAATAACAATTCAATGATGAATATGTTACCGTTTTTAATGCAGCAGAACGGTCAAAATATTGATCCGCAGGTAATGCAGGCAATAATGATGCAGCAGATGATGCCTTCAATGGATTTTGGATTGAACAACAATAATAACAACTAATATATGATTTCAGATTATAAAACAGCAAAAGAAAACTTTATGACATTACACTTGGACGGGTGTCGGGAGTTTTTTGCGCAAAACAGTTATGCACTTGAAGAAGCATATTGCTGTATTCTTGATGACAATCTGGAGAGGGCATCTGAACTTTTCAAAAAAAATATAAATTCTGATATCCGTGCACACTGGGGGGTATACCTTGTATCAATGCTGAAGTTGAATGCACAAATTTGTCCGAGTTACTTTGAATTGCGTAATTTTTTGGAGATTGACTTAAACATATTAATCCAAAACGCAAAAGGAAAATATGTACAGAATGTACTTGCTTACACGGAATATATGAGCAAGATTAATCCTGAAATATATAAATTTATAGGGCGTGTATTTTATAATAACGGTTTACGTGATGAAGGTATGTATTTGTTTGAAATGGCAAAAGATGCTTTTTATCAAGACCCTGAACTTCATTACTTGTTAGCATGTGCGTATTTGGACAGAAACGACAAAAAAATGGCACTGCATTATGCCAAAACCTGTCAGGAAGTATTGCCTGAATATTTTCCGGCTGTTAGTTTAGAAAAAAAGATACAATCAGTTGCGTTAAATTAGTGTTTATGTTACACTCATCGCAGTTGATTAGAAGTAACAGGAGAAAAAGATGATTATAGTAATGGAGCGCACCGCGACAGAAGAAAATATACAAAAAGTGACCAAGGTGTTAGAGGAACACGGTTTCAGGGTAATGATAAACCGTGGCGAAATACATACGGTAATAGATGCATTCGGCGACAAAACCACATTAACACCTGGACGTTTGGCGGCATTTGAAGGTGTAAAAGAGATTAAGGTTATCCGTGAACCGTTCCGGCTTGCATCACGTGACAGACAACCGGAAGACACCGTTATTGAATTTGAAAATGGTGTTAAAATCGGCGGCGGAAACAGACCGGTTGCTATTGTAGGACCTTGTTCGGTTGAAAAAGATTACGACGGACTTTTACAAGTTGCACTTGCCGCAAAAGAAATGGGCTGTGAATTTTTGCGCGGCGGCGCCTTCAAGCCGCGTACCTCTCCTTATGATTTCCAAGGGTATGAAGAGCAGGCATTAAAACATTTGAAACGCGCAAGCGAAGAAACCGGATTATTAACAGTGACAGAAGTTATGGATTCGGCTGACCTGCCTATGATTTGCGATTATGTTGATGTTTTGCAAATTGGCGCTCGTAATGTGCAAAATTTTAAGCTTCTCCATGCTGTCGGTAAATGCAATAAACCGGTTATCTTAAAACGCGGGTTGGCAAGTACAATAAGAGAATTTCTGCTTGCCGCAGAACACATTATGTATTATGGCAACCATAAAGTAATACTTTGTGAACGCGGTATAAGAAGTTTTGACAGTGCTTTTACAAGAAACGTTATGGATATTGCTTCAATTCCTGTTATCAAAAAGTATTCGCATCTGCCTATAATAATTGACCCGAGTCACGGTACAGGGCAAAGATATTTGATAGAACCAATGGCAAAAGCAGGACTTGTGGTTGGCGCTGACGGGGTTATGATAGAAGTTCACCATGATCCGGAAAACGCATTATCTGACGGTAAACAGAGCCTGCCAATACCGATGTTTAAAGACGTAATGGGACGTGTTAATAAAATGAACAACAGACTTCATTACGAAAGAACATGTCTGTCTGCAAATGTAGAATAATTGATAATGCTAAAGCCTCTTGAAATTCTCATTTCAGCATATATAATAAGTGTATAAAGGATGATTAATGTGTGACTTGTTTATATAAGGAAAGGGTGCTGATTAACCATGCTTGAATTAAACTACCGAAATGTGGATGAGGCAATTATAGGTCATGAGAACGGTCTGAATATCAAACAGGAATTTGAAAATTACAAAAGCACAATTGCTCACATAATAGCAGATTTAAACAAAAGAAAAGACAAACCGGGGCAGTGGCTGCAATGGATGAATCTTGGGTATAATGAAGAAACTCTCTGGTATGTTAAAGAATATGCTGCAATGGTGCAGGACAGATTTGAAAATATTCTTGTTCTCGGTATCGGCGGATCAGCTTTAGGCGGGCTTGCTGTTACAGAAGCTCTGCTTAAACCTTACTGGAATTTGCTCAGTGAAGAACAGCGCAACGGACTGCCTAAAATATTCTTTCTTGATAATATAGACCCTGATACAATGTCAGGACTGCTTGAGATTTTAGATCTTAAAAAAACTCTTGTAAATGTAATTACTAAATCCGGTTCAACAGCAGAAACAATGTCACAATTCATGATTGTAAAAAATATCTTGGAAGCGGAACTTGGTGACGATTACAGAAAAAATATTGTAGCAACAACCGACAAACGTACAGGTGTTTTAAGACAAATTGCAGAACAGGAAGGTTATAAAACTTTTGTAGTGCCGGATGATGTCGGCGGAAGATTTTCTGTTTTTTCTGCTGTCGGACTTTTACCGTTTGCACTTGTCGGAATTGATATTGATGAAATTACAAACGGAATCAAGGATATGGATTTGCTGCTGAAAAACACCGATATAAACGAAAATATCGCGGCTCAAAATGCATTAATTCATTATCTGATGGACACAAAGAAAGGTAAAAATCTGTCTGTAATGATGCCTTATTCAAGCCGCTTGAAATACGTTTCTGACTGGTATGTACAATTGTGGGCAGAATCGCTCGGTAAAAACAAAGACAAAGAGGGAAACAATGTTCACATCGGTCCAACACCGATTAAGGCACTCGGGGCAACTGACCAGCATTCCCAAATTCAACTTTACAACGAAGGTCCTAATAACAAAGTCATTAACTTTATTAGAGTAAAAGAGTTTGATAATACGCTTGAAATACCTCCGATTTT
>CALUQJ010000042.1 GCA_944322865.1 Candidatus Gastranaerophilales bacterium | reverse complement strand
ATGGTGGGCGATACGTGACTCGAACACGTGACCCCCACAACGTCAATGTGGTGCGCTACCAACTGCGCTAATCGCCCATAACATAACTATACCACAAACAAATTAAAAATGCATAGCATCAACTTGGTGCAACATAGACTGAATATCTTTCAGCATTTCAGATTCTATAAAAATCAATTCCTGCTTATTGTAAGAATCTTTTTCATATTTAACTTTAGCAAGTTTTGTTAAAACAATTTTGTTAAAAGATAAATAGTCAGCAGCACATTCAATTATATCTACGGCTCTGTACGGAACCTCCCTGTCATGCAGGCGCAATATCGCACGAAAGAGGACAAGCAGAGTTTTTATAACATTGTTTAAAGTTTTTCTCATTTCTCTGTCTGATTTTATGTTTAGCAGAAAATGATTTTTGTATTTAAGTAACAAAGCTTTAAGTTCTGCTTCACACTGTAGACGTAAATAATACTTGTTTATTGCAATATAAGATACTAAATCTTCACCATAAATAATTCTGTGATTGTCTTTTATATCAGAATATTCAATCGCATATACATCAAACGAAGAAAACCATTCCGCCTTATTCATGACGACCGGTATCGGATTTTTTGCATTAACCCATTTTTTTACTGGAGCAGATATTTCGTATAAAATTTCTGCATTTATGCGATCCGTTACTATCATCAGATTAAGATTATTTTTAGCATCTTCCACATTGGCTTGAGAGCCGAAAGCAATAATAGAAACCAGATTTTCACCAAGTTTGTATTTTAATTCTTCTACAAATTTATTCAGATTTTTCATTTTAATAACCTCTTTAAATATTGCCTTTTTTTAAATACCTATATAGTCAGTAAGCGTGAATTTTACCAGCTGCCAGAGCATCCGCTGCCGCCAAAACCGCCTCCGCCGCCGAATCCGCCAAAGCTACCCGAGCCTCTTCTGCCGCGAAACAATGCTGCCAAAAATACAAACGGATAAGCCCACCACGGAATATGTTCATTATTAGAAGAGCTTCCTGAAGAAGATAATGGCGGCGGGCAATTACCCTGAACGCGAAGATTATTCACCCCTTCAGCCTGTGCAACTATCTGAGCAAGTACATAAGCTCCTCTTGCAATTCCTACGGCATAATTACTTTGTTTATAATATGGTATGATATCATTATCCCTAATGTTTTCTAAGGTTGCTATACTGATTTTATCTTCAAGCCCGAGTCCGAGTTCTATCCTCATTTTACGTTCTGCAAGGGAGGTTAAGAACACCATGCCGTTGTTTTTGCCAATAGCTCCGAGTTTGTAAGTTCTTCCAATATCCAGAGCAACCTCTTCAACAGTTTTGCCGTTGAGAGAAGGCAAAGTAACTACCGCGATATCAGCACCGGATTTTTTTTGCAAATCCCAAAGTGTCATGTTCAAATCTTTTTCGACCTGATCAGACAATAAATTTGCTTCGTCAGCTATAAATCCGTTAAACTTTAATTCAATTGCATTTGCATTGAGGCTGAGCATTAAAAAGCAAATAATAAATAACCACCACTTTTTTATCATGGCTTTATATTATCATTGCAATATATATTTTGTCAATAATAGTTATTTATTCTTTACATTAGGATGACTAAAGTGCGCCATTAATTTTCCAAATCCATTGCGCATTTTAATAAAAGCATTGGATTTCGGTTGATTTTCTTTAGAAATAAATTTGTCAGAAGTATTTATATTTTTTGACAAGATTTTGGAAGGTAACACCGGAGGTTCAACTCTTAATGCACGAATAGCAGATTCTATTGTAGAAACCGGATTATCGCAGATACCAAATATTTTACCCATATATTCTCCTAAATAGTTAATAAAAAAGGCGACACCCGGATTCGAACCGGGGGATAAAAGCTTTGCAGGCTTCTGCCTTACCACTTGGCCATGTCGCCTCTCTGTTACTTTATAATACGAAACACAAAATCTAATGTCAAGATGATTAATTAAAAACAAAGGATAACATTATCCTAAGATATCTATTTGCGTGTTGTGTTAGTTGTTACGTATAATTTTAACATTAAAAAAGAGGATTTATAAAAAATCCTCTTTAATTTGGGCAAGGGTGGATTCGAACCACCGTAGTCTCGCGACGGCAGATTTACAGTCTGCTCCCTTTAGCCACTCGGGCACCTACCCTTATTCATTTTTCAAAAATTGCCTTTGACGGGATTTGAACCCGTGACCTCTCCCTTACCAAGGGAGTGCGCTACCCCTGCGCCACAAAGGCTAACTGCCACAAGGGCTTTATAAAAGCCGGCAATAGGAATCGAACCTACAACCTACGGTTTACAAAACCGTTGCT
This sequence comes from Candidatus Gastranaerophilales bacterium, assembly GCA_944322865.1. GTDB lineage: Bacteria > Cyanobacteriota > Vampirovibrionia > Gastranaerophilales > Gastranaerophilaceae > CALUVH01. The sequence goes on along the minus strand of CALUQJ010000042.1, from coordinate 12,807 downwards.
CTACCGTTGAGCTATGCCGGCGTCACATGTTTATTCTATTAAGAAAAAATTTAAATGTCAAGCATTTTCTAATTTGATGTATAATTATTCTTGTGAGAATATTTATTTAATAAGGTTTTTTATATATGTACAGACATTTTGCACCTATTTTGTTATTGACTATATCAAATATTTTTATGACATTTGCCTGGTACGGGCATCTGAAACATAAAAGCACTGCCCTTTGGATTGTTATACTCGTAAGCTGGGGGATCGCGTTTTTTGAATACTGTTTTCAAGTTCCGGCTAATCGTATCGGGCATGGTGTCTATAATGCCGCTCAATTGAAAACTATTCAGGAAGTAATCACACTCGTTGTATTTAGTTTCTTTAGCGTACTTTATCTGAAAGAAGAGTTTAAATGGAATTATCTGGTCGGATTTTTATTTATTATTCTAGCCGTATTTTTTATCTTTAAAAAATGGTAAGCGCGCATGGTTTTAGGCTGCTCTTATTCATTTTTGAAAGACAGCAATTTCTCGCTGTAATGTTCAAATAACTGCTTTCTGAGTGCAAGTTCTGATGAAATTTCATCAATCAGACCCGTAAAATTGTCCAGTTCATGTATGATTCTTTTTTGGATGTCTAAACCCGGGATAGGAACAGAAATTTTTGCCATTACGTTGCTCATTAATTTTGGATTTCCCATGCCGCGATTTACGTAGTTTCCTGTATTAATTTTCAATACATATGCCAGATATTTGGGTAAAACATTATCAACTTTAATTGTTAAAAGTCCGCATACATTTGTTATGCTGAATTTCCCGCACCGATAGAAAACAGAACCTGCATTCACGCCGTCGGTTGTCCAGGTGATATATTCCCCGTCGTAATCGTATGTGGATATTTTTCCTAATTCACCGTTGTTTTCTGTTTGTGATGAATACACAGGGTAATCGCCGGTGTTACTCCTTATATAATCTTTTGAGATAACTCTTCCGCGTGTTATTGTACAAATTTCGCCGATTTTTTTGTATTGAATTTCACCGGAATGCATAAGCAGTTCATCTAAATTGTTCTTACTAATTCGTTCTCGCAATTCTTTTTCGCGTTTTAAAATTCTCGTCAACTCTTTATTTAATTTGGCAACATCAACCATTCTGTTTATATTTGGCGATTTTATATATGTATTAACCGCCAGATTGTAATCCTGTTTTTTTATTTGTGAAGTTAACACATTTTTAGAAAGATATTCTATATTATTTCTTTGTTTGTAGGTATTTATGATAGTGGATATATTGTCTTTTGAAAGTTTATTGCAGCCTAATAATTTATCACATTCTTTTTGCGCATCAATGAATAATACCGAGTTGTCTTTTTTTGATTTTTTCAGCACCATAATGCAGGTTGCAACCGAGGTTCCGAAAAACAAATTGTCAGGAAGCTGTATTATGCAGTCAATAAAGTTGTTATCAATTAAATATTTACGAATTTTTTGCTCAGCTCCTCCCCTGTATAAAACCCCAGGGAAACAAATAATTGCCGCCGTACCTTTTTGGGAAAGCATATAAAGCGAATGCATTATGAATGCCATATCGGCTTTTGAGCTTGGCGCAAGAACTCCGGCAGGCGAAAATCTTTTGTCATGTACTAAATTAGGATTTTTATCACCTTCCCATTTTAAGGAATAAGGCGGGTTTGAAACTATTGCATCAAAAGGCTTTTGCTGCATAAGTAACGGATTTTTAAGAGTGTCCCCTTGCTCAATATGAAAATTCTTGTATCCTATATCGTGCAGAAACATATTAATTCTGCAAAGATTATAAGTTGTAATATTTAATTCCTGCCCGAAAAAACCGTTATGGATTTTGCCTTTTCCAAGGATTTTGGCAAATTGAAGAAGTAAGGCACCGGAGCCGCATGCCGGATCATAAACTTTATTTATTTCTTTTTTATCAGTAAGAGTGATTTTAGCGAGTAGTTCAGAAACTTCCGGCGGCGTATAATATTCACCGCCGGATTTGCCGGCATTGGAAGCGTACATTGTCATCAGATATTCATAAGCATCGCCGAAAGCATCAATGGTACTATCCTTATATAATCCCAGTTTCATATTGGCGATACTGTCAATGAGTTTAGCAAGTTTTTTATTGCGTTCAGATTGTGTAGCACCGAGCTTGCTGCTTTTGAACTCAAAATCATCAAATAATCCCCTGACTGCCTTTTCACTTTCTGTTCCTTTTGCAGAGTTTTCAATATTTTGAAAGATTTTTTTTAATGTTTCACTCAGATTTTTATCAGTGTAGATACCGGCATGCAGATTGCAGAAAAGTTCATCCGGAAGAATAAATAAACCTTTATTTTTTAATATTGCATTTTTGAATTTTAGCGCCTCATTGTTTGATAGTTTTTTATAATTAAAATTATTAACGCCTGATAGTTTTTGTATTTTGTTTATATAATCATTAAGATTTTCACTTATGTAGCGGTAAAATAATAGTCCGAGGACATACTGCCTGAAATACCAGCCGTCAACACTTCCTCTTAAATCGTTTGCAATATTCCATATAGTGCGATGTAATTCCGCGCGTTCCAGTTCTTTTTTGTTGTCAGTCATAAGATTTTCTTTTTATTATATATAATAATATTTATATTGTGTTTTTTTGTAAAGAATTTATGAATTTTTATATAAAAGTACTGTGTTTAAAAATTTCCAAAAGACAGTTTTAGAGATTTTTTATTGACCTTAACAATTTCAAATTCATGTTACGATTTCTAAACATTTTTTATAAAACTGTGTTGACAGTGATTTTTGTTTGTCATAATATTGTTATGCTTGAGATATAGTATTTACAAATATCCGAAATATTTATGAATAGCATTATCTTAGGTTTGGGGCTTGAAACTCAATTACAAAGCAGCTTTCACCCCAATATGTTAAGTAACACAATAAGAAAAAGGAATGTCAAATGGCAAGCACTAAAAGACAACGTATCAGAGTTTGTTTGAAAGCATACGATCATAAATTGATTGATGTATCATCAGACAAAATCGTAGAAACAGCAAAAAGAACTGACGCTAAAGTTGCGGGCCCTATTCCTTTACCGACAAAAAGACGTATATATTGCGTATTGCGTTCTCCACACGTAGACAAAAAATCACGTGAACACTTTGAAATGAGAACACACAAACGTATTATAGATATATACGAACCGACTCAACAGACAACTGAAGAGTTAAGCAGATTAGATTTACCTGCCGGTGTTGATATTGAAGTTAAATTATAGTATATATAGGGCTTGAACGTACGGCATAGAAAACTATAACGGCAGTTCAAGCCAAAATCTAAAAATCAACCCCGAGTATTTTTTGAAAATTTAATAGCATTATGCATATAATGTGAACTGCGGCCGGTTGGCAGACCCGAACAAAGTTCAGGCACAATCGGGGCAATCGTAAGATTGTCGAGGTGAGAACCCTCATTTAGGTAAGGACAAAGGCAAGACGTAGCGCTCGCAAGTGAAAATGCAAGGATTGGCAATAGTTTCTGAGCTATGCTTTGAAAAAGGCTGACTTTGCAGGAAAGGTAAAAATATGACACTAGGTGTAATTGGTAAAAAACTGGGTATGACTCAGATCTTTGATGAAAAAGGTTTGGCAATCCCTGTAACCGTTATTAAAGTAGATGAAATGGTAGTAACTCAGGTTAAAACTGTAGAAACTGACGGCTACAATGCGATTCAGGTAGGTACAGTGGCAGCTAAAGAAAAACATTTAACAAAAGCTGAACTGGGTCACTTCAAGAAAAATAACTTAAGCAACTACAGACATCTTCAGGAATTTAGAATTGATAATCCTCAAGACTACAAAGTAGGCGACAAAATTGAATTATCAGTTTTAGAAAATGTAGAAAAAGTTGATGTAACAGGAAAATCAATAGGTAAAGGTTTTCAAGGTACAGTAAAAAGATGGAACTTTGGCAGAGGTCCAATGGCTCACGGGTCTAAAAACCACAGAGAACCGGGTTCTATCGGTGCAGGTACAACTCCTTCCCGTGTTATCAAAGGCAAAAGAATGGCAGGTAACATGGGTAACGAAAGAGTTACAATATCTAAATTGAAACTGGTTAAAGTTGATTCAGCAAACAATTTAGTTCTTGTAAAAGGGTCAGTACCGGGTTGTGAAGGCAGATTGGTAACAATCGTTCCAACCAGAACAAAATGGAATTAACGGATTTTGCATGCGGCGTTGCGTGAGCGGGAGCGAACCAAGCCATAGCAGCCGGAACAAAAGTGAATTACACAAAAAGCAATGAGTAACTTGTCCGGTTGAACCAATAATCCATTACAAATTAATAAAACAGACAAGTTTTAAAAATCCCGGGTTGCCATATAAAACGGATTATCCGAAAGAGGTAACAGGCAGTAAAAATAATGATAAAGGAAAAATAAAATGTCAAAAGAAGTATTAAACACAAATGGTGAAAAACTAGGTGAAATTACATTAGAAAAAAGTGTATTTGGTGTAGAACCGAATTTACATGTAATGCATTTAGCATTAAGACGCCAATTAAATAATGCACGCCAGGGATCAGCATCTTGTAAAACAAGAGCAGAAGTATCAGGCGGTGGAAGAAAACCTTGGAAACAAAAAGGAACAGGTCGTGCAAGAGCAGGTTCACTCCGTTCTCCATTGTTTGCAGGCGGCGGTGTTGTTTTTGGACCAAAACCAAGAGATTATGGTTTCAATATGCCGCAAAAAGCAAGAAAATTGGCTTTGAAATCTGCTTTATCAGCAAGACAGGAACAACTGGTTGTTGTTAAAGATTTCTCAACAATCACTGAACCAAAAACAAAATTAATGGTTTCCGCTTTGAAATCATTAAATGTATCAGGCAAAGTTTTAGTTATCGCTGATGTTAAAGCTGCTGAAAACAATTATTTGGAATTAGCTGCAAGAAACATCCCGAGCGTTAAAATCATTTTGCCTTCAAACTTGAATGTAAAAGATTTATTGGAAGCTGATTTTGTGGTAGTTACAGAATCTGCTGTAAAAGAAATAACTGAAAGATTAAGCTAATCATAAAATCAGAAAACAGTAAAGGACATAAAAATGAGTAAAGACAGAACAAATACAGAAAAGTTATACGACGTAATTAAAAAGCCGTTGATTACAGAAAAATCAGTAGGCGCAACTACGTTGGGTCAGTATACTTTTGAAGTAGTAAAAGATGCTACAAAAGTTGAAATTGCGCAAGCAGTAGAATTAGCTTTTCCGGGAAGAAAAGTTAAAAAGGTAAGAACAGTTTATATGCCTTCACATTCAAAAAGAATGGGATATAAATTCGGAAGAACGGATTCTTCAAAAAAAGCAATAGTAACAATTGAAGGTGATCCAATAGAAGAACTTACCGGTGCATAAGGATTAAATAATCCTTAAAAAAGGGGCGTGAGGCACAAGTCCCGATAAGATACAACAAAGCCAATAAAGGAGAAAATAAAATGGCAATCAGAAAAATAAATCCGACATCTCCAGGACAAAGAGGAATGACAAAGAGTGATTATCAAGAAGTCACAACTCAAACTCCGGAAAAGTCATTACTAAAAAAATTGAAAAAGACAGCCGGCAGAAACAACACCGGTAGAATCACTTGTCGTCACAAAGGCGGCGGAGTAAAAAGATCATACCGCGTAATAGATTTCAAACGTGAAAAATTCGGCGTACCGGCAACAGTTAAAACAATTGAATACGATCCGAACAGAAACGTAAGAATTTCACTTGTATATTATGCAGATGGTGAAAAAAGATATATTTTAACACCGGAAGGATTAAATGTAGGTGATGTAATTTTGTCAGGACCGGATGCTCCTGTACAAAACGGTAATGCATTACCGTTAGAATTAATCCCACTTGGTACAATTGTTCATAACATAGAACTTACCCCTGGTCGCGGCGGTGTAATGGTAAGATCAGCAGGTAACGCAGCTCAAGTTATGGCAAAAGAAGGTAATTATGTAACAATCAAACTTCCTTCATCAGAAATGAGAATGGTAAGAAAAGAATGTATGGCAACAATAGGTACATTAGGTAACGCAGAATTTAAGAACATCTCAATCGGTAAAGCCGGCAGAAAACGTTATCTTGGTATCAGACCGACCGTACGTGGTGTTACGATGAACCCTTGCGATCACCCTCACGGTGGTGGTGAAGGTAAAACAGGTCCTGGCGGACACCCTAAAACACCTTGGGGTAAACCGGCACTTGGTTACAAGACCCGTAAAAAAGGTAAAGCTTCTGACAAACTTATTGTAAGAAGACGTAAAAAGTAAGATAGCCGTTGGCGAGCGTTAGCGAGCCTTACGGATATAATAAATTCAGCGCCTGGAACTCGGCGTTTGGATATAAACCCGGAATCCAAATCCGGCAACTCCCCGCAAAGGGAAGCAAATACAAACTAAATACAAAGGAGAAAAATTAATGGCACGTTCATTAAAAAAAGGTCCATATGTAGAAGAAGCTCTACAACAAAAAATTGCCAAAATGAATGCAAATTCAGAGCATAAAGTCATTAAAACCTGGTCACGGGCTTCAATGATAATACCTGATATGTTAGGGCATACAATTGCAGTTCATAACGGGAAAACTCACGTTCCTGTATATGTTACAGAGCAAATGATCGGACACAAATTAGGTGAGTTTGCACCTACAAGAATGTACAAAGGGCACGCAGGCTCAGATAAAACAGCTAAAAGAAAATAATCTTATTTAAAATTAATGCAATGCGTTAACTAAAAAAGATTATCCCGTAAAAATCGGGTTCTCACAAGAGATAAACTAAAACATAAGGAAAAATAAAAATGGAAGCTAAAGCAAGACAAACAGATATCAAAATGACAGCAAGAAAACTTCGCCGAGTAATCAACGAAGTACGCGGAAAAGCTGTTAAAGAAGCTCAGGACATGTTGCGTTTTATGCCTTACTTTGCAGCAAGAGTGGTAGAAAAGAACTTGAAAGCCGCAGTTGCAAATGCAGAAGAACAATACGGTGTATCAGCTGATTCCTTGAAAATTTCTGAAATCTACGCTGATGAAAGCACAACATACAAAAGAGCAAGAGCAAGAGCGCAAGGTCGTATGTACAAAAGACTGAAACGCACTTCTCATCTCACATTAAAAGTTAGTGATACACAAAACAAATAAAGGTAGATAAAATGGGACAGAAAACACATCCAACCGGATTTAGAGTAGGAATAATTCAACCTTGGGCAAGCACATGGTTTGCTAAAATAAAAGAATATGGCGAATTTGTAGCAGAAGATGCAAAAATCAGAAAATTCGTTAAAAAGAAATTATACGCTGCCGGTGTTTCAAAGATTTTAATATCAAGAAAAGCACAAAATACAACAATCACAGTTGTAACAGCAAAACCTGGTATAGTCGTAGGACGCGGCGGTCAAGGTATAGATGAATTAAGACAAGAAGTTACAAAATATCTTGGAAAACCTGTCATAATCAACGTTGTAGAAGTAGCAAGAATAGATGCAGACGCACAATTGGTTGCAGAAGCAATAGCTCAGCAATTAGAAAAACGTGTTGCATTCAGACGAGCTATGAAACAAGCAATGCAGCGTACAATGAGATCAGGCGCTCAAGGTATAAAAGTTATGGTATCAGGACGTTTGGGCGGAGCAGAAATTGCACGTTCTGAATGGGCAAAAGAGGGGAGAATTCCTCTTCAAACATTAAGAGCAGATGTAGACTACGGTTTTACAGAAGCAGATACTATAATGGGTAAAATCGGTGTAAAGGTATGGATTTTCAAAGGCGACTTAATGCCTGGTGAAAAAGCAGACCAAAACATCAAAGCAAAAAATGAAAAGTCAGGCAATGACAATAGAGGTCAACGCCGCTCAAGACGCCGTCCAATAGAAACAACAGAGGCGTAAGGTATTAGAAAAAAATAACAGGAGCAAATATAATGTTACAGCCTAAAAAAACAAAATACCGCAAAATGATGAAAGGCAGAATGAAAGGTACAGAAACCAGAGGTACATCATTCGAATTTGGCCAGTACGCACTGAAAGCGTTAGAACCGGGTTGGATAACCAGCCGTCAAATCGAGGCAGCACGTCGTGCAATGACTCGTGAAATCAAACGTGGCGGTAACGTTTGGATTAAAATATTCCCTGATAAACCGATTACAGCAAAACCGGCTGAAACCCGTATGGGATCCGGTAAAGGTAATTTGGAATACTGGGTAGCGGTTGTAAAACCAAACAGAATACTTTTTGAACTGGATTACTTTGACAGAAGTGTTGCAGTACATGCATTGGAATTAGCAGCACAAAAACTTCCTATTAAAGTTAAAATAGTTGAAAAAGCTAAATGTGAACAAAAATAATAAGGAAAATACAAATGAAACTAAGTGAAATGCGTGAAAAATCTGTAGATGAATTAGAAAACGCTATCATTGACTGGAAGAAAGATTTGTTTAACTACAAATTACAGCTTTCAACCCACAAGTTGGAAAATACAGCTTTGATATCTAAAACTAAAAGATTCATCGCACAAGCAAAAACGGTAATAAAAGAAAAAGCGGCAGCGAATAGCCAAGCGGAGGTACAAAATGCCTAAAAAAGAAAAACAAGGTGTAGTAATTAGCAACAAAATGGACAAAACAATTGTAGTAAAAGTGGCTGATTATGAACCACATCCAAAATATAAAAAGATTATGGAATCAAATAAAAACTACAAAGCTCATGATGAAGGCAATGTTTGCAATGTAGGCGATACAGTAAGAATTGTAGAATCTCGTCCGTTATCAGGCGGCAAACGTTGGTCATTACTTGAAGTTGTAGAAAAAGCACGTTAATATTTAAGGCGCGTCAGCGAATTGAAATATAGCGTGTCCGAATATAATTTCGGATTAAAACCGACATCATTATAAGAATAATGCGCTGTCAAAAGTAAAACATTCTTTAAAAAAAGGAAAAAAGAAAATGATACAACAAGAAACAAGACTAGAAGTAGCAGATAATACCGGTGCAAAACAGTTGTTATGTATTCGTGTAATGGGCAGTTCAAATAAGAAATTTGCGGCTGTCGGTGACGAAATAGTAGCAACGGTAAAAGCAGCAGCACCGAATCAGACCGTAAAAGCCGGAGAAGTTGTAAAAGCTGTTGTCGTAAGAACAAAACATGACATCAAACGTGAAGACGGATCAGTTATTCGCTTTGATGAAAACGCAGCGGTTATAATCAATAAAGACGGCAATCCGCGCGGAACCCGTGTATTTGGACCGGTAGCGCGTGAATTGAGAGACAAAGGATATATGAAGATTATCTCTTTGGCTCCAGAAGTAATCTAGCTTTTAATTAGCGCGAAAGTGTGAGTTTCAGAGTTAGATTATCCCGAACTCGGAAATGATTGAAAATCTAAAAAATGCTCTTAACTGGTGCGAAAGCACGTGTTTAGACAACAATTAGAACCCAAACACATGTAATAGACCTTCATGGTCAGTCCATGAAAAAAGCTTGAAAAAGCAGGAGAATAAAATGACAGAACAAAACAAAAAAAGCTTGCATGTAAAAACCGGCGATAGAGTAATCGTGACAGCAGGCAAAGATAAAGGAAAAATCGGTAACATAAAAAAAGTTAATCCAACCGACGGAACAGTCGTTGTTGAAGGCGCAAACATGGTTACTAAAGCTCAGAAACCTCAGCCAATGGCAGGTATTCAAGGCGGCTTAATCAAACTTGAAGCTCCAATGGATTCTTCAAAAGTTATGGTTGTGTGCCCTGCTTGCGAAAAACCGACAAGGATCAAACACGATGTCGTAGGCGGCAAAAAAGTTCGTGTTTGTAAAAAATGTGGTGAACAATTAGATGTATAGTGTTTTTGTAATATAATACATACATCCGAGAATTAAGGAACAAGAAAAATGACATTAACTAAGAACTTAAAATCAAAATATCAAGATGACGTAAAACCGGCTTTGAAAGAAAAATTCGGTTACAAAAATGACCACCAGATTCCAAAATTACACAAAATTGTTTTGAATATGGGGGTAGGTGAAGCATCTCACAACTCAAAAATTGCTGAATCTATTGAGGCTCAATTGACAAAAATTGCAGGTCAAAAATCAGTAATTACCAAAGCTAAAAAATCAATCGCATCATACAAATTAAGAGAAGGAATGCCGGTTGGTGCAATGGTAACACTTCGCGGTGAAAGAATGTATGATTTTCTTCAAAAGTTAATCACAGTAGTTCTTCCTCGTATTCGTGACTTCCGTGGTATCAGCGCAAAAAGTTTTGACGGTCGCGGTAATTATACTTTAGGCTTGAAAGAACAGGCATTGTTCCCTGAAATTACTTATGAAGAAGTTGATCTTGTAAAAGGTATGAATGTTTCAATTATCACAACAGCAGAAACAGATGATGAAGCAAGAGAATTGTTAAGATTACTCGGAATGCCTTTCAAAACAAAGTAAAAAGTAAACAAATATAAGATATAAAGGAGAAATTCATGGCTAAAAAAGCGATGATAGACAAAGAACTAAAAAGAGAAGCACTGGCAGCAAAGGGTAAATACCCTAGAGTCAGATTGCATAACAGATGCAGTATCTGCGGCAGACCTCACGGTTTCCACAGAGATTTCGGTCTGTGCAGAATTTGTCTTAGAAAAATGGCTCATCAGGGGTTGTTACCTGGTGTTACCAAAGCTAGCTGGTAAGTTACAGCTGTTTAATTTTAATATTAGAATTAATAAACAATCGATTAATGCTTAAAAGACCGTATAACAAACGGTCTTTTTTGCTTAAAAATCAAACCATATTTTATAAAATATCTCTATAACAGATAGAATGTAACGAAATGTAAAAATGAATTTAAAATAAGCTGAAAATCAGTGATAATGCCTCCTAGGATAGGATAGGATAGGATAGGATAGGATAGGATAGGGCGGGGCGGAGCAATTTTGTTTAAAAAAAGAGTTTTATTTATATAGGACAGCCAAAACAACACGGAAAGGAGATTTTTTAAGATGACAATTACTGTTGGGGATATTTATACGGCTTTTCCAGGTTTTAGACCTGAAGATATGATTAAATTATGTAACGGGAATGAAAATTTAAACGGACGAACAGTTGTTCCACTTGCAAATATTGCGGCATATGGAGATATAAACTTGTCAGTGTTTGTTGCGGGTCGGGAAGGTAAAAGTTATACTAATTTATTAGCTACAAATGAACGTGCTGCCGTCAATAAGGCTGCTGGCCTAAAGAATTACGAGGAACAGAAAAATAACGGCCAAGGAGTGAATAATCAGCAAACAATAGCAATGGATACAAGTATCTGGAATATAAAACAACCTGAACGGGAAGAAGCTGTATAAATTTATTGATATATTTAACTTTTTGTAAAAATGTACTTGTAATAGATGTGTGTTTTTGATATATTAATTTTGTCAGACTATCGAAATAAGCCTGCGAAGGTATGTCAGGCGCCATTAATTCGACAAGTGACAGGTAGTATAATGGATACTGCCGGATAAGTAAATAATTATTTGGCAAGTCCGCAAGAGTAAAGGAATAAAATTATGTCAATGACAGATCCGATAGCAGATATGCTTACAAGAATCAGAAACGCAAGTATGGTAGGACATCCTTCTGTAGAAATGCCTTCATCAAAATTAAAAGTTGAATTGGCAAAATTGTTAAAAGAAGAAGGTTTTATTACCGATTACGAAGTTAAAGACGCAGGTAAATTCAAAGTTCTTTCAGTTACCTTGAAATATGATGCAAAACACAAACCGATTATTTCAAAATTAGAAAGAATTTCAAAACCTGGTTTAAGAAGCTACAGCAAAGCTAAAAACCTGCCTCAAGTATTGGGCGGAATGGGTATTGCTATTATCTCAACAAGCAAAGGTCTTTTGACAGACAGAAAAGCACGTAAAGAAAATATCGGCGGCGAAGTTCTTTGCTACGTATATTAATTTGTTAAAATAGATATTTAGAATCGGGCGGAATTTTATTCCGCCCGATTTTTAATTGTTAATATTACAAAATGTAACTGGATATTAAAAATATTTTAAAGTTTTTTGCGGAAATGACCGTAATATTTTGTAGTGATTTCGGAAGCACATGTGAAGTATTAAAAAAATGAGGTAAAAAATGGACATTAACGGAATTCAAAAATTAAATCAAATCGATCCTAAAAAACTCAAAGCAGATCCTGGTATTGAAAAAAAGAGTGAGAATAAGCCTAACTCACTATTTGGTAATGGATTTAGAAAAGATACCACTATAGAAGGCTCTAAGGAGTTCAGCTATACGGGCAGTCTGGATTATGAAGGCACAGTATCCGACACCGGCATGGTGGATTATGCCGGTAGTGCAGCTTTTGCTACTGAGATTGACAAAGATGGTGGGTTCAGTAAAGATACTAATATAGATGGTCCTAATAACTTTAGTGAGTCAGGTAATGTTGCTACAGGTGTATCTGCACAGAATACTAATGACCCTGATATAGGTATGGTAGACTATTTAACAGATTATGCAAGTTCGTATGATACTAATTCGGTACCACCGGAGGAACCTGCAGTTAGAGATACGGTAATTATTGATAAGGAAGATATACCGGAAGAGTAACATATAATAGATAAAGAGATAATAAAAAGCTGCTATGTTAAAAACATAACAGCTTTTTGTTAATTTATAATAATTTTCAGGGATTATTTTTTTGACAATAGTGATATTTGTGGTAGCATAATATATGCGGGTGTAATTGGTAGAAAGACCCGTTGATGAAACCGACAGCCGAAAT
>CALUQJ010000041.1 GCA_944322865.1 Candidatus Gastranaerophilales bacterium | reverse complement strand
GCTTGTAAAATTTCAAGTCCTTAGCATTGATAATGTTTCTAATTTCTACAGGTAGAAAATTTTATCGTCTTTATATATGATTAAAATGAACTCTTAATATGCTTAAATCGTTATATAGTTGCGCAAAAGATATTAAGGATTTATTTCTACCTTGAAAAAGTTTAATATACATTTAATAAAGACACTTTTACTTGCAGCTTTCCTTATAACGGTACCGCAGACTTATGCTATTGAGAATGCAACTATTGAAAAAAATGCAATTCTTTCTATTAATGACTGTATTCAAATGGCTTTGGAAAACAGTCCGGCGGTTAAAAAAGCACGTTATAATTACGGTGTTTCAAAAAATCAGACAAGTATTGCAAAAGCAAGTTTTTTCCCGACGGTTGGTGTGGGCACAGGTTACTATGCAACTGAAAACGCAACCAGTAATAGTTTAATGCGACAGGGCAGAAATAATTATTACAGTGCAGAGGCATCTCTCACGCAGCTTATTTGGGATTTTGGCAAAACTAATGCCAATATAAGAATGAATAAATTCAATACTATTGCGGCTGTTTATACGTTTGATGATACTGTGCTTGATACTATATTTAATGTCAAAACAAACTATTACGGAGTTCTTGCCGCAAAAGCTTCTGTTGATATAAACAAGGCAAATGTACAGGTAAATGAAAGAAATTACCAGCGCACTAAGGCGTATTTTGAAGAAGGTATAAAATCCAAAATTGACCTTGTGAATGCAGAAGTTAATTTAAGCGATTCTAAAGTCGCACTTGTTAATGCAGTCAAGGAATACCAAAATGCGCTTGTTAAATTGAACAATTCTATGTATATCGCGTTTGCGCCTGAATATGAAATAACAAGCACGGAAACTTTTAATTTTTCCGAAAACACGCCTGTCAGTCTTGAAAAAATAGATGAAAAAGTTGATGTCAGCCTGCCGCCTGCCGGTGTGTCCGATGCTTTTTTAACATCTAAGGTTGAAAAAATTGATATAATTGATAATTATAAATTTGTGCCGTTTCCGTATACTTTTGAAGAGAGTGTAGAAATGGCTTACAAAAACCGCCCTGATCTAAAAGCTTTTGATGCGACTTTAGAGGCGATGAAACAGTCTCTTCTTTATATAAAACGGGAATACTATCCGTCAATTCAAGGACGCGCAGGATATGGTTACAGAGATACTAATAATACTCAATCTTTCAATGTATCTTTGAGTTTCAATACTTCCCTGAACATTGCAAGCAAAAAATTTGAAATAGATAACGGTAAATTGCAGGTAAAACTTGCAGAAAACGAGATTGAACAAAACAAACAGAATATTTATTTTGAAGTTCAAAAAGCTTATGTTGATATGATACAATTAGAAAAACAAATCCCGCTTGCAGCAGTCAAAGTTAAACAAACACTTGAAAACTTTGAACTGGCAGACGGCAGATACGGCGTCGGTCTGGGGGATTACATTGAACTTCAAGACGCAAAAGTAAAATACAACAGCGCGCAGCAGGAATATGTTCAGGCAGTGTATAATTATAATGTTGCAAGAGCCAATCTTGAACTTGCAATGGCAATGCCGCAGGCTGTAACAGCAACTTTAGAGGATGATAAATCATGAATATTATGAAACCTAAATACTTAATACCTTTAGCTCTGGTAATAGTTCTTATACTGGCAATGTTCATAACAACAAAAATCAAAAATCGTGTCCGTTATGAAACCAGAGAGATTAATCGCTGTACAATAACCCAGTTTGTAGAAGCATCAGGAACGATTAATCCGGTTAACACAGTGAGTGTAGGTTCCACAGTATCAGGTTTGATTAAAGACATATATGTTGATTACAATTCTCAGGTAAAAAAAGGGCAGATACTCGCTCAGATTGACCCTGCGACTTTTGAAGCAACAGTTAAGCAAAACGAAGCTCAAATTGCTAATGCACAGGCAAATCTCGCAAAATTACAGGCAATAGCAGAATACGACCAGAAAACTTATCAGAGATATAAAAATCTTTATGAAAAGAATTTTGTAGCAAGAAGCGAACTTGATCAGGCATACAGCACCTATAAATCAGATCTTGCGCAAATTGCGTCCGCGAGGGCTCAAATTAGTCAGTATCAAGCGTCTTTGCAAACAGCAAAAACTAATTTAGGTTATACAAAAATAATAGCGCCTGTTGACGGAACTGTAATATCAAGAGAAATAGACTTAGGTCAGCCGGTTGCCGCAAGTTTTCAGGCGCCGGAACTCTTTACAATAGCTCAAGATTTGACAAAAATGCAGATAGAAGTAAATGTGTCAGAAGCAGATATCGGCAAAGTTAAAGAAGGTCAGGATGTAAAATATACACTTGACGGCTATGCCGACAGCATTTTTGAAGGTAAAGTTACGCAGGTTAGACTAGCCTCAACAAATACCTCCAATGTTGTTACATACTCTGTTATTGTTGATGTTGCAAATGATGATTTGAAGCTTAAACCGGGCATGACAGCAAATGTTTCAATAATCACCGACAAAAGCGAAAATGTACTTTGCGCCCCAACTACCGCATTGAAATTTACCCCGAATACAGACGGAACAAAATATAAGACAAAAGGTATCTGGATAATGAAAAAACGCACTCCGGAACGTATTACAATTGAAACCGGAGCAAGCGATGATGCGCGTACGGAAATTATATCAGATAAAATAAAAGAAGGCACAAAAGTCATTGTCGGGATTAAAGGCAAAGAAAAAACAGGTGAACGCAAACCGCGCATGAGAATGTTTTAGAAAGGGAAACTCTTGAGTTTAATTGAAGTTAAAAACGTTATAAAAAGATACCAAACCGGCGAAGATTCTTTCAATGCGCTGAATAATGTTTCTCTATCAATAGAGGAAGGTGAGTTTGTTGCGATTATGGGCGCATCAGGCTCCGGTAAATCAACTTTTATGAATATGCTTGGAACTCTGGATAAGCCTAATTCGGGCAGCTACCACCTTGACGGGATAGATGTTCTCTCACTTAATTCAGATGAACTGTCAAAAATCCGAAACAGAAAAATAGGTTTTGTGTTTCAGGGGTTTAACCTTATCTCCAGAACTTCTGCTGTTGAAAATGTCGAGCTTCCAATGATATATTACGGAGTACCCGAGGAAGAACGTCACGAAAGAGCAATGCATGCTCTGCAAATCGTAGGACTTGAAGGTCGTGCAAACCATATGCCTAACCAGATGTCAGGCGGTCAACAGCAGCGTGTTGCAATTGCCCGCGCTATCATAAATGATCCGCCGCTTATTCTTGCCGATGAACCGACAGGTAATCTCGACACTAAAACAAGTATTGAGGTTATGGAGTTTTTTGTTAACCTGAATGCAAGAACAGGAAAAACCATTGTACTTGTTACTCACGAACCCGATATCGCAGAATATTGCAAACGTGTAGTAAGGTTTAAGGACGGAAATATAATCTCTGATGAGGTAAAAGTATGATAGATTTCAAATCACTTGTTAAAATGTCTATAATATCTTTAAAGATTAACAAAATGCGTTCAATGCTGACAAGTTTAGGTATAATTATCGGAGTAAGCGCAGTAATCATAATGCTTGCGGTCGGAACAGGCGCAAGTGAAAAAATTGCAAAAGATATGGAATCTATGGGCAGTAATCTATTGATGATACGTTCCGGCTCTGTAACCTCAGGCGGTGTCAGAATGGGAAGCGGTACCAAGCCCACACTTACCCTCAAAGATGCCGAAGCAATAGAAAAAATGGTTAACGGTATATTTGCAGTTGCTCCGTATAGTTCGGAAACCCAGCAGCTCACTTACGGAAACCAGAACTGGTCAACATCTGTTGCAGGAACAACCGCCTCCTATCTTGTTATAAGAAACTGGGAAATAATGTCTGGACGCAATTTTATACCGGAAGACATAAAAAATACAACCAAAGTTGCAATTATAGGCAACACTGTATCCACAGAACTTTTCGGTGATATGGATCCTATTAATAAAACCATAAGAATAGGCAATATCCCATTTAAAGTCATCGGTACTCTGAAAGTTAAAGGTGAAAACGGTATGGGAATGGATCAGGATGATTTAGTATTTATTCCTATTACAACAGCCCAGAAAAAGGTTTTCGGGACTGATTTTCCGGGAACTGTAAAGATGATTAATGTGCAAACCCAATCAGAAGAATACCTTGCCTCTGCCGAGCAGGAAATATCAGAACTGTTAAGAAAGCGGCATCACCTCGGAAAAACTCAGGAAGATGATTTCCAGGTGCGTAATTTAACAGAAATGCAGGAAACAATAAAATCCTCAACCCGTACAATGTCACTGTTACTAGGTGCAATAGCGTCAGTATCATTGCTGGTTGGCGGCATAGGGATTATGAACATTATGCTGGTATCAGTAACTGAAAGAACAAAAGAAATCGGGATACGTATGGCAATAGGAGCAAAAGCATCAGATATAAGACTTCAATTCCTGATTGAATCGTTTTTATTGTCTATAATAGGAGGACTTGTCGGGGTTGCTATCGGTGTTTTAGGGTCAAAATGTCTTGAAATATTTGCAGAAATGACAGTCGCAGTTTCTACATTTTCCATATTACTGTCACTCGGATTTTCCGGCGCGATAGGTGTTTTGTTCGGGTATTATCCGGCATATAAAGCCTCTTTGCTAAATCCTATTGACGCACTACGATATGAATAATTAGACTATAATATATATATGAGTATAAATGAGGAATTTCAATGGCTGAAACCGCTGGAAAAGATTTTATATAAGAGATAATTCCAGCGCTAAATGTATAGCGGGTACGCCTTTGCTGTCTTAAATTTTCGCCACGCGAACAGAAAACGATTAAACTAATACTATACTAACAACTCAGGCTCCATTGAGCCTGAGTTGTTTTACTTAATAACTACATTTTATCTTCTTTTGAATGGATTTCTCCAATGGATGTGATGTTTTTTCGCCGGTTTATTGTGGTTTCTATGGAAAAATTTTGTATTTTTCTTATGTTTTGGTTTCTGTTTTACATTAGATTTATGTCTTTTAAATTGAATTTTTTTGTGTTTATGCGCTTTTTGTATTTTTTTCTTTTGTCCCGGTTTTTTATGCCTGTTAAATTTTTGCGGCTTGTGAGTGCGCTGTTTGTATTCTTTGTGTTGTGGGGCACGATCCCTATGATGAAGGGCTGCAAGACAATCTGCGCTTAAACCCATACTTAAAAACACCATACCGGCAAGTAAAAGTGATAATAATTTTTTCTTCATACATTAACCTCTCTTTTTCCTAATTAAAACTCACTACATAATTATAACGAAACATAAAAATAAAAGTTCATTTAGTTACGTAAAATAATAATTAAGTCAACGCGAAATACCTTTAATTAGTCGGTTTCTTCTTCAGGATTTTCCGGTTCGTTTTCTTTTATGATGATAAGTTTGTTAATTCTTGCACCGTCTATTTCTTTGACTATAAACTGCAAATTATGAATTGTTACTTTATCATTTACCTGAGCAAGGCGTCCAAGAGCTTTTATTACCAGACCGCCTATAGTATCAACATCTTCATCATCAATTTCTTCCTGATTCATGTTGAAGAACTCTGCAAATTCATCTACGCGCATCATTGCATTTGTAAGATAAGTATTCGGAGCGATTTCTTTGATGTCGGTTTCTTCTTCCTCATCAAATTCATCCTGCACTTCTCCGAAAATTTCTTCAAGCACATCTTCAACCGTAATAAGTCCGGATGTTCCGCCAAATTCATCGACTACAATTGCCATTTGACCTTTGCGTTTTTTAAATTCCAGAACAAGATTGTCCATGGTTATTGTTTCCGGCACCATAAGTATAGGGCGTAGAATTTTTTCCACAGGACAAATCTCATCTTTTATTGAAAGAGAAAATAAATCTTTTACATGTACAAGTCCGATTATATGGTCAATATCTTCTTCGTAAACAGGATATCTTGTGTACTGGTTTTCTGCGGCAAGCGCGTTTAACTCTTCAATCGGCATGTCTTTTGGGATACAAACCATGTCTGTTCTCGGTATCATAACCTGTTTTGCGTTTAAATCAGAAAATTTAAACACATTATGGAGCATGTCTTTTTCGGTTTCATTCAGCACACCGCCGTTGTAACTTGCATTTACAAGCATATCCAATTCTTCTGTAGAATGAACAAGGGATGCTTTATGTGAATGCGGTATTTTAAATAAGTTTAAAAGCCAGTTGCCAAAGCCGTTCAAAATCCAGATAAAAGGATTGAATACAAAAGTAATCATTTGCATTGGTTTAGCGACAATTAACGCTGTTTTTTCGGTATATTCAAGTGCTATTGATTTTGGCAGAAGTTCACCGATAACAACATGCATAAATGTTATCAGAGCAAAAGCTATGGAAACAGAAACCGTATGAGTTGCTATAGTCTGACCGGCTCCCGGTAAAAATTCAAAAATAGGTTCTATGATGCGTGCAAGCGTACTTTCACCGACCCAGCCTAATCCTATACTTGATATTGTAATACCGAGCTGAACTGCCGCAATAAATTTATCCAGATCTTTAATTGCCTCAAGTGCAATTTTTGCAACCCCGTTGCCCTCTTTTACGAGCTGTTCTATACGGGTCTTTCTAACCTTTACCATTGCAAATTCTGACGCTACAAAAAAACCGTTTGCAAATAGTAAAAATGCTATTATAAATAAGTTTAAAAAAATACTACCCGACTCATGCATATATTATTTTATTATCCTTCTCTTTTTACTTCTAATTATAATATTATTTATAAAAAAATGCAACTGTTTATTCTTAAGGTTGAACATTTACTTCTCTCAACTGCGTATAAATCATTGGTGAAAACCCTTTAGTCGTAACAATATCAATGATTTTGTACTGATGCGGTTTATTTAACAATGTTGGAGTGCAGATGTGATAAATACCGTCTTTCATTTGTTCGCCATTGATATGATAATGTCCTGAAACAACAGCTATAACATTGTTATGCTTATCCAGCATTTCAAGGTATTTTTCTGCCTGATATGTTTTATGAGTTGCCATTTCTTTAGGCGGTACAAGCGGGAAGTGTTGGAGAATAACCGTTGGCATTTTGGAATGTTTGGTTAATTCCTTGTCAACCCATTCCAGCGTGTCTTCTCTGTAATATCCGTTTGCACCCGGAATAACTTCTTTTGCGCCATCCACTATAAGAAACATAAAACCGTTTTTGGTAAATCTATAATTCGGTTTTGAAGGGCGGTAGAAAATATTGTTTTCTTTTATTATTTCCATATAGCGGAGTTTGGATAAATCACCGCTTTTAAAAACTTCATGATTGCCTATAACAAGATAATAAGGCACATCTAATTTATTTACTATTTTTACAAATTCTTTTAAATACTCAGGATTTGCCTTGTCTATATTGTCGCCTGTAAATACAACAAAAGAAACATCTTTAAGAGTATTGATATCTTTTATAGTGCTTTCAAGTACATTTCTCTTAAATTCATTACCTGACGAGTAATGCGAATCCGTAACCTGTACAAACTTTATATCATTTGCCAAAGCTACTGTTTGAAAAGTCACAAGAGCAATAAAGGTTAGTAAAAAAGTTAACAGCTGTTTTTTCATTGGTAATACCTGTAAATTATCTGATGTAGAAATTATAACACAAATTTTACAATCTGTGCTAAAATGTAACAAACAGGAGGACAAAATGAGATTAGATAAATATTTAAAGGTATCCAGATTAATAAAACGCAGGACAGTGGCGAACGAAGTTTCCGACATGGGGAGGGTTTATGTTAACGGACAGCCGGCAAAGGCAGGAAAACAGCTTAAAACAGGCGATGAGATAAGTATTGAATATGCAAATAAAACAGTAAAAGTGCGCGTTGTAAAAATTCCTCAAAACAATGTTAGTGTTCAGGAAGCACCGGCATTATATGAAATTATAGAATAAATTCAATTAGCCACTTGACTAATTTTTTATTTTTTGGTAATATAAATTTGTATTCTATCCCTCGGCCCCCCCGAGGGTTTTTTTATTGATAATTGTAATGAAAAATTAAACAAAAAAAACGGACCCTCCCACTTAAGAACGTCCGGTATTTCATTTTCTGAAACAAAAAGGATTTACATTAATCAATTAATTCTGTTTTCCGCTTTAATATTCTATCCCCTGTCTTGCCATAACTCCCATATCAAAGTAATGTTTAATAGGTTTCATTTCAGTGACCAGATGAGCCATAGCTTTTAATTCAGGGTGAGCATAGCGGCCTGTTAACACTATCTCCAAATTCTCCGGTTTGTGAAGTAAAGTTTCCTTTACATCACTTACTTTAATCATATTCATAGCTGTACAAATGTTAATTTCATCAAGAATAATAAGCTGGTATTTTCCGGAGTTAATTGCTTTTTTAGCAAATTCCCAGCCTCTTTTAGCTTCTTTAAAATCATCCATACAGACATTATGAGAATAACATACTCTGTCCATGCCGAACTGAACAACATCCAGATTAGGCAAGAATTTTGATGAAGTAACAATTTCACCATAAGAAGTAGCACTATCACCTTTTGTAAACTGAATGATTAAGACTTTCCAACCGTGTCCCAGAGCTCTGAGAGCCAAACCTAAAGAAGCTGTTGTTTTTCCTTTACCATCACCTGTGTAAATTTGTATGTAACCGTGCTCTAACACTTCATCACCCTCCAAATAACAACTATTATTTCTATCCATATTTTAAACGATTGCGTACCGCTTTTAATCGTTCCGAAGATGGATTAATATATCGAGCGCAGGATTGATAATTTTTTAAATTTTACCAATCCCCGACTCCCAAGATTGTATATTCATCATATTCCAAAACAAAAAAAAAGAAATGTATTTTTCACACTCCATGCCAATCTTTTTACAATATGTTTTTTTGTAAAGTTAAAGAAAGCCGTTTGGCGGGGGATAAAGGCAAAAATAAATTTTTGGGAAAAATTTACATAATTTTTGTAAAGTTAATGTTAAAAACACTTGCAAAATCTGAAATAGTTATTTTGACGGCATTTGAAGGAAATTATATTATGTAAATGTTGTTAATAAAAAAACAAAAGCCAAAAGTACTGTTACATTAATCTGTCGCAAGATAGATTCTTGCTATATCAATGTCATTCTGTGTGGTTATTTTTATATTTTTATAACTGCCGTCTAATATATATACGGTTTGCCCTAATTTTTCGAGCATGCCGGCATCATCCGTGTAATCCTGTCCCATTAATTTCAGATGTGCATTCATTATTAACCTGTATTCAAATGCTTGAGGAGTCTGGGTATTATACAATTTTGACCGGTCAATTGTGCGAATAATTTTTCCGTCCTGAACTTCTTTTATAGTATCTATTGTTTTTGTCGCAACTGTCAGGGCTTTTTTCTCCTGTACAAGTTCTATTGCGCGATTAACTAAATCAACGGATATCATAGGTCTTGCCCCGTCATGTATCAAAACATAATCGCATTCTCCGGCGCGTAATCCGTTAAGTACTGATTGCTGTCTTGTGTTGCCGCCTTGTACGATTTTTACTTTCTTAAAATTCTCAAATATACTGTGCAACTCCTCTGTTATTAGCGGATTGGCACAAATTATTATTTCATCAACATTTGATTGTTCAAAAACTTCGACTGTATATTGAATAACGGGTTTGCCGTTAATCTTTTCTATCAATTTGTTTTTTGTTCCGAATCTTGAGGATGTACCGCCTGCCGGAATTATTGCATTGATTTTCATTCCTTCTCCTTAAAATGTTTAAATAATTTTTTTTCCACATCGCTTTTAGTGTATAAAACCGTTTTGTCTGTGTAATGTATTTCTACACCGTTGCCGGCTTTGACCTCTCCGATAACAGTTCCATATATATCTGTGTCAGGAACTGTCGCAACCAGCTGATAATCTTCTCCGCCGTAAAAAATTAAATCCTGCCAGTTAACAAATTTTTCCAAATCTTTGTCATAAGGTATTTTATCAAAATCTATAGATAGAAGCACATTGCTTTCAGAAGCTATAGCAGATAAAGCATCCATTAACCCGTCTGATGTGTCCATCATTGCATAATCTTCTTTTATATTAGCGGCGATTTTTTGTGCAAAATTTCTTTGTGCTGTTGGCTGTAAATGTGTAGTAATGAACTTACTTTCTTTTTTACCTGTAAAAAGTTCTTTTAAACCGGCGCAGCTTGAACCGTGATTACCGGATACTATAACTTTTTGTCCGATTTTTGCATTTGCGCGTGATGAAATTCTTCGCCCTGTTGTGCTGCCGACAGCCGCAACTGAAATATATATTTTGTCAGCCCCCGTGATATCGCCGCCAACTATTTCAACATCTTCTGCCGCTGCTTTTGCACCTTTATAAAACTCTCTGATAAAATTTTCTGTTATATCATCCGGCAAAGAAAGCGATATTGTCAGATATGCAGGTTTTGCGCCGCTTGCACAAACATCACTTATATTTACCATTACTGACTTGAACCCAAGCTGATAAGGAGTGATAAACTTTCTTGAAAAATGCACATCTTCAACCAGACTATCCTGAGTTATCACAATCCCTAAATCTTGTAAATATGCGCAATCGTCACCGATATATTTTGAGTTCAATATATTTTTTATGTCTGTTATAAATTCTTTTTCTTTCATTGTTTTAGTTCAAATCATGATCTATAAAGGATACAAACTCTTCCACAAGCGCCTTGTTCCATTTTTTACCGGCGTCTTTTTTGATTATTTCCAAAGCTTCTTTCGGACTGAGCTTAGCTCTGTAAGGTCTTTGTTCGGTAAGTGCAAAGTAAGCATCTACTATCAGGATAATCTGTGAAGTCATCGGGATTTCTTCTTTTGCTATTTTGCCCGGATAACCTGTACCATCCCAATTTTCGTGGTGATGTTCAATAATCGGGATTACATCCTGAATATAAGAAATAGGTTTTAATATTTCACGCGCTGCAATAAGCGGATGTTCCTGCATTTTTATATGCTCCACATCAGTCAGAGGTCCGCGCTTAAGAAGTATTTCCGGCGGCAGCATAAGGTTTCCGATATCATAAAGCAGAGTTGCGATACGCAGATTGTCTATTTCTTCTTTTGAAAGATCAAAACGTTTTGCAAGGCTGACCGCCAAAAGCACTTTTGACTTCATAACCCCTTCTGAATGCAGCGGGTTGTAAATACTATTAATCATATCCGCTACAGAGTACAACACATCTTTTGTTCCGGTGGTATTTTTTAATTTCTCACAAATCTCCTCAGATACAGAGGCGTCAATCGGAACATTATGTTTTGAAAGTATATCAATAAAGGTATTAACGGCAATTTCCTGCCAGCTTGTTTCTGTAATAGGTTTTGCCAGAGTTACCTGATTACGTCCGTTACGTTTTGACATATACATTGCCTGATCAGTAAGCTCCATAACTTCATCTATATTATCGGAATGTTCAAGATATGTCGCCACGCCGACACTTGCCGTAATATGTCCGATGGTTTCAATTTCTTCAACTTCTATGGCTTTTCTGATACGTTCAGCAGCTATCATCGCGCCTTTGGAATCAATCCCGGGCAGCAGGAGGTTAAATTCTTCTCCGCCCATACGTGCTGCAATATCTATGGAACGGGCATTTTTTTTCAATATATCAGCAATGGTTTTTATTGCTAAATCACCGTAAGCATGTCCATGAACATCATTGATTTTTTTCAAAAAATCCAAATCCAGTCCGATAATACTAAAAGGCTGGTTTTGGCGCTGGGCACGGGTAACTTCTCTTGTAAGACATTCTTCAAAATACCTTCTGTTATAAAGTCCTGTCAAACTGTCTGTAACTGCCTGTGATTTTACAGTTTCAAACAAATCGGCAATTGTTATTGCAACTTCAATTTGCTGAGCGTAAGTTGTAAGAAAATCGGCTTCTGTGTCTGTCAATTCTTCGCGTGAGGAGAATACACAAAAAATCCCGAACGGTTTACTCCTTGTATATAGAGGGATTATGATAAGTGATTTGCTTTGGATATTTTGAACAGTATCATTAACCGTTGCATCATCAAGATTAGGCAAAATAAATCTCAGAGCTTTTTCAAAGTTTTTGGTTTGTACAATTTTTTTTTCTCTGATTGCTATTGCGTAATAACTGTCAGGATCGTAAGCAAGTCTTCTTGTCTGCATAGGATCATGAATTATGCTGTTTACACGTTGAATAGCAAGGTCTTTTGACTGCGCCAGCACATGCATATATTCACCTTTATCATCAGATGCTACTCTGACAATATTACTGTGCAGGTATCCGAGTTCTCCTTGAAGGCTGTTGACTATGTTTTCAAGAACACTTTGCAGGGGCTTTGCAGAGTTCATCATATCTAAGATATGCTGTAATGTAAGTATTCTTTTATTGGCAAGATTAAGTTCTTTTGTTCTTTGTTCAATTTCTTTTTCAAGCTGCAAATTACGTTCATACATTTCAAGATAGTCTGTTTTTCCGCTGTAGATGCTGTTTTCTACTTCGGTAACTTTAAGACTAAATTCTTTTATTTTATCAAAAAAACCCATTTGCCCCTGAAATTTACAATCTTATCCTATATTTATTATACACCATGTTTCATAAAATTAACAAGTATGGCATTTATTTGTTAATTTTTTTAACCAAAAAGTATTTATGAACATGGTTAAATTTTTCTGTCCTCCAAGAAAGCAGCCCCGATAACACCGGAAAAGTCACCTAAAGCCGCTTTTTTAAATTCGATTTTTTCAGCAGGAACCGGCAAAGATTTAGAACGCGCCTTTTTAATTGTATGCTGATAGAAAAAGTCAACAGCATCAATCAATCCGCCGCCCAGTACAATCAATTTCGGGTTGATAAAATTTATAATACTTGCAATACCGCCGGAAAGATATTCTGATGCTTCAGTCACACATTGAGTAACCAATTCATCACCGCGTTCAATTGATTTGTGAATCATACTTGAAGTTATTGCTTTTCCCGGTTCCAAATATTCAAGAATACAGGATTTGCGCCCTTTTTTGAGCGCGCCTTCAATACGTTTTTCTATAGCGGATCTGGATGCATAAGCCTCAAGACAGCCGTGTGCCCCACAGGCGCATTGGCGACCGTTA
Organism: Candidatus Gastranaerophilales bacterium; assembly: GCA_944322865.1. GTDB lineage: Bacteria > Cyanobacteriota > Vampirovibrionia > Gastranaerophilales > Gastranaerophilaceae > CALUVH01. The sequence goes on along the minus strand of CALUQJ010000041.1, from coordinate 2,500 downwards.
AGATCAACGATAACATGTCCTATCTCGCCTGCGGTACCGGTTGCTCCGGTTATTATTTTACCGTCTTTTACAATAGTTGACCCGACACCGGTTCCGACAAAAATACATACAAAATCATCATATCCTTTAGCCGCCCCGAACTTCATCTCGCCGATTGCAGCTATTTCTACATCATTACCGAGAAAAATCGGGATATTGAAATTCGGACTTAACTTTTCTCTAAAATTCAAATTATAACAATCAAGATTAGGAGCCGCAATAAGATTACATTTTTCGCGGTCATTCTGACCAGCTGCCCCTATTCCTATTGAACTTATTTCCTCTTGTTTGAGATTATTGTTATCTAAAAGCTCATTAATGCTTTCCGTTATTTTGCGGATAATATTATCCGCGCCTTTTTCTTTTTTAGTTTTTTTCTTAACATAATCAACTACTTCACCGGTTTGTCTGTCCACCAGTGCCGTAAGAATTTTTGTTCCGCCTAAATCAATTCCAATAGCATACTTTTTCATATAATTATATTATATATGGTAAAAATCAAAAGGCAATGAAAGCATGTTATTTTTATCTTAAAAGCAGAATACATCTGTTGACATGTAAAAAATAAACCTTAAATACATGCTGTAGAAATTCATACAAAAGTATGACCAAAGTCGCGGTAACTTAATGTATAGTAGTATTACCATAATTGGGTAGAATAGAGGGCATTTTGTTAAACGGTGTTTTTCAAAGACCATATATAGTTAAAGACGGACGCGGTGCAGTCAAAAAGAAACAGGACGATGACACCTCCAAATCTGCTGCCCAAACCCAAAGAGAAGAACAGGCAAACTCAAATTCCAGAAGTAAAGGACTTCAATATACAGAACAAAGATTACCTGAAAAATCATACAACAGAGCACTTCACAAAGAAACTCAAGTTGACTGGCAAGCTATGCGCAGCCAAATTCAAGGTCAGGTTGCACAAAGAAAAAGCAACTCAAAAACCTCCGCAAACACAACAGTTGCCCCACAAATAAATACCTCTGCCGGACAAATTCAACGCAGTGCAACTATCAATATTGCCCAAATTCTAAAGGATTTTAACAACACCGCCCTCGCAATAGGCACACCGGATGACCTCAAAGAAGAAGTCGACGGCTATCTTGCACTCGTTGAAAAGCAGGTACAAAAAGACAATCCTAACACTAAATTAATCAAATCAAATCTTAAAAACGCATCATCTATTCTGGATGCCTATATCTCCAAAACGCTTAACAAAGATTCCAAAGTTGTTGAAAACTGGGTTGATGCACTTTTCTTACAGCAAATTGACTTCAAATACGATGAAAACAATATTAATAAGCAATTCCTTGTAAAATTTCCGGAAGGCTCTACCCAAAAAGCAGAAAAAACAGAAGAAAAATCCACTGTCGCAGAAACCGTAACAGAGCCGGTTGAACACGAAATTGCAACCGATGCAAAAGTCCAATCACTCATTCCGCAAGACAAAGAATTGAAATCACTGTTTATTCAATCTAAAAAACTGACTTACGCAAACGAACCTAAAAAAGCACTGGCAAAATTTCAGGAAGCCCTGCAACGCGCAGACGAAGTAGGTGATACCGAAACAAAATCAAAGATTTTTTATGAAGTCGGAAAAATCTATGATGACCATGATTTTTACGCACAAGCACTAAAAAGTTATAACCAATCGCTTGAACATACCTCAGATAATAATATAAAAACAAAAGTTCACTACTCAATGGCACAAATCTATGATGATGTAAACCAGATAACACCTGCACTGGATCATTACTTCAATTCAATTTCATTTGCCGGCGAAACCGAAAACCTTATAGCGCAATCCGCGTCCCTAACCAAAATGGGAAATATTTATACAGATATGTACGAACAACAATCCTTTGATTATTACGGTGTAGCAGGAGATCTTGCAGAACAAACCGATAATTCTAAAGTAAAAGGTTTTATTTCATCAAGCATGGCAAATGCCTATGAAAAATTTGGCGAGCCGCAGGAAGCCCTACGCTCTTATTCAAAAGCAGTTCAGCACTATGCAGACGCAGATTCACCGCTCAAGGTCGCACAGAATTATCGTGATGCAGCAGAAATTATGATTGAATATAACAATCCGTCCAAAGCAAAAGGTTTGCTGCAAAAAGCACAAAATTACGCCCGTCAAACAGATGACGTTAACCTGATGAATGAAATTAGTGAACGCTTGGAAAGATTGTAAATCGGAGAATGTTTTATTAAAAAGGACTTAAAATTTTACAAGCAATAGTGTATAATGGGAATATGAAAGACAAATTACCGAGGAAGTATAGAATAATCAGTAGGGTGCGTCGTTCTGACGCACCGGAAAATCTTGTTTTTCCGCGATTTGTCGTTATGCATAATGGCGATGTCGGCATAGGGAAAATGGCTGAAACCCTTGTCCTGAGCGGCTTTTCTGGGGGGGGGGGGGCTCCTATCTAAGCCCCGTGCGGCTTTCCACCCT
>CALUQJ010000040.1 GCA_944322865.1 Candidatus Gastranaerophilales bacterium | reverse complement strand
CAAGAAATCTTAGGACATTCAAAGATTACAACAACACAAAGATATGCTCACCCTGTACCACAACGAAAACTCGATGCAATAAGTATTCTAAATGATTATTTAGATATATAAAATATTCATTCGTTAATGCTATAAAGCCTTCTAACCATATTAGGTTAGGAGGCATTTTTTTTGTTTTTAGTTGCTGAATATTTTTATCAGTTGAATTTTTTAAATTACCCACAGATTACACACAAGAATTTTTGCACTAAAAAAGAGGGCTTAAAACCCTCTTAAAATGGCGGGAACGACGAGGCTCGAACTCGCGACCTCATGCGTGACAGGCATGCGCTCTAACCAAACTGAGCTACGCTCCCTTATTTTGAGGTTCCCCTCTTGTCAATGTCTCTCGACATTTATTATTATAGTCCGCTGAATTTTTTTTTGCAATACCTTTTTTTATTTTTTTTATATTTTTTTTGAATTTCTTATCTCTTTCGCAATGTTAAAAAAATGCGCTGGTTATCAGCGCATTTTTCAATTCATTATTTACTTTAAAGGTTAATTATAAAGCGGTGCTAGTTTCTTTGACTGCTGCGGTATTACACCCTCTTCTATTGATTGGTATACTCTGTAATCTATTACAGGGAAACAGTTATCAATGCTTTCGATTTTCTGTAACTCAGCATCATCAATATTACCGCTTTCTATCATGTCCGCGATTTTTTCAAATCGGTCTACGTGTTCACGGAATCTGTCTGTCGCATAATCCTTTGCCTGCCATGTTGTGATTAAGAAAGGCCAATCAGAACTTTGTAACAACAGATTTTCTCTTGCCATTTGGTTTAATGCTCTGTGTAACAGTTTATCTTCCGGTATTTCAGGATATCTGTCAACTATTGCATTAATACGTTTTTCACAAGAATGAATAATAGGCCACATCCATTCAGTTAAATGATTCTGCCATACGTAGAAATGACCGCCTTGACCCCACGAACTTTCAGGGATCTGGATTGCTTCTGTCGGTGGATGTGCATGGATATATTCACCTGCTGTCATACGCTCTACTTCCGGTAAGTAAGTTTGGAATTTCTTAATAACCTGTTTTATAAATTCTACACCTTCAAACCACCAGTGTCCGAACAATTCGGTGTCGAATGATACCATGACTAATCCTTCTTTACCGTTATGTGCCATTTTGTAGTCATTTAATAAATGGTAAATCAGGGTTGTATAATGGTCTGAATTTTCATTTACCTTATTTAGGGCTAAGACAGGATCATAGAGCATCTTATCGCCTAAATCCGTTCTTGGAGAAGTTATTCTCCAGTAGTGCATGCCGGAATTGCAGTCTTTTCTGTGAAATTCACGGTAGCAGCCATCACCGGGATAACCGTCTGCCGCTGACCAAACTTGATAACCTGCACGGTCATTTCTTCCCATTACAGCAACCTGTGCGTCAGGAAGCCAGTATGCTGAATATGTGTCATAACCGGTTGCAGGACGTTCCGGCAGCGGAATGTATTCAATATTACCGTAAACACCGATTACACGTCTGTTTCCGATTGAATTTCCGCCTTCTATAACGTGGGATTCTGTAAAGAAATATTCAATATCGTTATTCTGTAATGTTACTTCTATTGCAGGTCGCCAGTGTTTTTGACCGTCTTTACCTACATATTCATAACCTTGTCTATAAGCACATTCAGGAAGCCAACAGCCTTTTGCTTTTTTGCCGAACAACCTTTGAGTTGTGTCCGAACCAACTTTGAATTGAGCGTTCAGGTTGCTGTCTGTTGCCAGCAGTGGAGAAAAACCGTGCGTTGCACCGGATGTCGTAATTTCTATACATCCAAGATCCTGATATTTTTTAAATTGTGCAATCAAATCCATGCCGTATTTATTTACAAAAGAATCTCTTATGTGATTAAACCAATCGAAATAATATTTAGCAAGATATTTTAAGTGCTGAGAATGCGGCACTTTTTCATCCGGATATCTTTCCAAATCTTTTGACACTTTTGCTATACGGGAATCTAAATATTTTACAAACCCGTGTTTTAAGTGTTCATCATTTAACTGCTCGGCAAGAATAGGTGTAATGCCTACAGTTAATTTTGCCTTAATACCTTCATCATACAATTCTGAAATTGCATTCAAAAGCGGCACATAAGTTTCAGCCATACATTCATAAAGATTTTCTTCCCCGAAAGGCCACATACCGGCTTTTCTGTAATATGGAAGGTGACTGTGTAACATAAATACGAATTGTCCTACTGACATTTTTGCCTCCGTTCGCTTCTCTCAATGTTTAAATATACTACGCGACATGATATATAATATGTATAGCACAAACGGGTAAAAAATATAATACCGTAGAACTAATTCTGTTGAATACTGTTACAAAAGTTAAAACTTTTGACAAAATAAGGCTTGCAAAAATAATTTTAGCGAACAATAATAATTGTACTCACATCCTCTAGTAACAGGCATCGTCATTAAATGCCGCAAGCGATTAGAAAGGATAAATTCAATTATGGCAAACATTAAATCTGCAAAAAAACGTGTATTGATCGCAGAAAAAAACAGAGTTAGAAACGTAGCGTTCAAATCTTCTGTAAAAACAGCAGTAAAAAGAGTTTTAGAACTTGCTAAAGGAGAAGATAAAGACGCATTGAATAAAGCTATTTCAAAAGTTTACCAACTTTGTGACAAAGCTGTAGTTAAGGGTATTATGCACAAGAATACAGCAGCGAGAAAGAAATCCAGATTAACAATTGCAGTAAACAAATTAGCAAAATAATTGATAAAACGACAAAAATGGCGGACATTATGTCCGCCATTTTTGATGACACAAGCATCCGCAATCAACAATCAAAAAAAATAAGGCAATGTGGGATTTTCCACATTGCCTCGTTTTTCAAACATTATTCACTATTAAGCAAGATTACTTGTCATCAAGAGCAGCTACGCCCGGAAGGATTTTTCCTTCAATAAATTCAAGTGATGCGCCGCCGCCTGTTGAAACATGTGTAAAATCTTCTGCTTTAAAGAACTTCTTAGCAGCAGAAACTGAATCGCCGCCACCTATAACTGAAGTTGCACCGTTCTTTGTAGCTTCAACTATTGCTTCCAGAACAGCTTTTGTTCCTTCTGCAAAAGCAGGGTTTTCAAATGCACCTACTGGTCCATTCATCAAGATTGTTTTTGAATTTTTAAGTACTTCCGCAAATGCTTTTCTTGATTCCGGACCTGCATCAACACCTTCAAATCCGTCAGGAATTTCGTCAATCTTAACAAATTTGTTGGTTCCATTGCCTGAAAAATCATCAGTTGCCAACACATCTGTTGCCATTACAAGTTTAACGCCTTTATCTGCTGCTTTCTTTTCAATAGCTTTTGCTACTTCTAACTGGTCGTCTTCGCAAATAGAGTTACCGATTTTGCCGCCGTTTGCTTTTACAAATGTATAAGCCATGCCGCCGCCGATAATCATATTATCTACTTTGTCCAACAGGTTTTCTAAAACTCCGATTTTAGAAGAAACTTTAGCTCCGCCAACTACTGCTGTAAACGGGCGGGTAGGGTTATCAAGTGCCTGTGACAAGCATCTTAATTCCTTTTCCATTAACAAGCCGGAAACCGCCGGTTTAAGTACTTTTGCCAATTTAGCTGTTGATGTGTGGTTTCTGTGTGCCGCACCAAATGCGTCGTTTACATAAAAGTCACCCAGTTTTGCAAGTTCATTAGCAAAAGTCATGTCATCATCTTTTGCTTCTTCTGCTTTGTAGTAACGGATGTTTTCCAACAATGCAACCTGACCATCTTTAAGCGCTTCTAATTCTTTTTCTGCGCCTTCGCCTACAGGTGTTGACACAAATAATACTTCTTCACCCAGAACTTTTGACAAATATTTTGCCACCGGGGCAAGTGTAAATTCAGGATTTCTTTCGCCTTTCGGTCTGCCCAAGTGTGCCATTAATATAATCTTTGCACCTTTTTCTTTCAAAAATTCTACGGTAGGCAAAATCGCCTGGATCCTTGTGTCGTCTGTAACGTTTTTGTTTGCATCCAATGGTACATTGATGTCTACTCGTACCAATGCTCTCTTACCTTGAATGTCTACTAAGTCTTTAATTGATTTCTTCATAAGTTTTCTCCTTATTTAAAACTTCGCAAATAAATTCTACACAAAACAAAAATTTTACGCAACGATGTTTTTATATTGTTGAATTAACCGGCAAGGTAATTTAAAAATTTAGTTTTTGTTTTACTTTATAAAATAAGATAGGGTAAATAAAAGATCTAAACCAAAGGGGGTAAAAAATGAAAAAACATATTATTACAATATTAGTTGCCGTACTCGCTTTTACCTGCGGGTATTCAATGAATAATAAGGCAATATCAGGTGATACGGATTATAAAATTGCGGTGGTCGATGTGCAGCAGCTCGTTGCTAATTCCAATGAAGTAAAAAATTTGAAAGCTGAACAAGAAAAGAAAATGCAGACTATGCAGGCAACTTTAGATAAAGCGCGTGCTGATATGGCAAAAGAAACCGATACCGCAAAACTTAAGGCGCTTGAAGAAAAGTACAGGAATGATATCAATAAACAAAAACTGGCAATGGAACAGGAATATAACACTAAATTTAATCAAATAGACAAAAATATAAGAAATGCCGTAATCGAGAAGGCGCGTTCTATGAATTATAATTTAGTCTTGCCCAAAAATATAGTATTATTAGGCGGCGATGATATAACTAATCAGGTTTCTCCGGCAGTAAAATAAATACTGCCGGATTGTTATAATACTTTTTACACTTTACAACAGTAGTTCTAATATAGCAAAAAAAATATTTACGGGGTTTATAGTTACATATAAAAAGGAGTTTTTACATGCAACTATATTCATATACCGGTAATAGAAATGTAAACTTTCAAGCGCTGCCAGGCGGAAAAATTAAAGCGATGCTCATTAATAACCCAGAAAAATTGCAGGCAATAACCGAACATCTGGCGCCGCTCGGAGATAAAAACACTGTTGTAGACATATTTACAGCAACAACGCAATTCCCTCGTAAAACAATTTATTCACTCAGGCTTTACAACAAAGTTTTTGGCAGCAGCCACCATGTGCCGTTTGATAAGAAAAATGTTGAATACCTGTCCTCAAAATTAATCCCTAAAGTAGAACAGCTTAATGAAAAAGATATTTACTGGGGTGAAAATGCGCTTTTTTGTGCAATAAAAAAATTCTATGCAGGCGGCAACTTGAGATATACAGAATTTTTTAGCAATATCCTCAAACAAAATAAGGAAAAAGGTCTGGAGCTCGGTGCTGAAGCGAAAAAAAGATTTGATAAAATCTGGCGCGATTAAATACAAGATTCGGAGAGTTAAGAAAATCTGTCGGGAATGTTTCCCAAAAAGTTTTGAGTGCAAATTTAAGGTCAATGGAAGAATGGGGATTAGGTTTCGATATAACCAAAAGTCGAGGGGGTGGACTTCAACGGACACTTCGTGGACTTTTCAAGTAATTTGGTTTGATTATTTTTGGACACTTCCGGCAGGTTGAAACCTAAACACAAAGCCGCTTTACGGGGTAAAATCATTTTAACCGTACAGGATTGAAATGTCTGGTTTAATACAGTTAATTAATTCATTATAAAAAAGAGATAGATTTTATCTATCTCTTTTTATTACGCGTGGAGGGATTCGAACCCCCGACCTTTTGGTTCGTAGCCAAACACTCTATCCAACTGAGCTACACACGCTTATATTCGGGTTATTTCTCTTTTCTGTACTCCTTTATTCTATACAAAAAAGATTTTTTTTCAAGTTTTTTTGTAAATTTTTTAAAAGTAGATTTATTCTTAATCATAACTGCGTTTTTGTATGATATTCTTGATTTTGTTACTAAAGATGAGGTATTTTTATGGAAAATTTTACACAAAAAGAAATTGAAGTATTAAAATACGTTTGCAAAGGCTATACTAATGAAGCTATAGCACAAAAATTATTCGTTAGTATTCACACTGTTAAAGCGCATATAGCTTCATTGCTACGTAAAACAGGCGCCACTAACCGCACAGAACTTGTATTTTTAGCCGCTAAGTCTAACTGGGTGTAAATCTATATTAAAATTTTTGTCGTTACAATTTGTATATGCAAGTAAATCGTTATATAATAATGACGACAGGGATTTTATTTTCATGAAAAAAATATTTATTTTCATAGCTTTATTTTTATCGATATTCTTGGGATTGATGCCGAAGGCTTTTTGTGAAGAAATATACAAAATAACCTCCGCTAACTTTGATACGGCTAACTCGGTCGTTGTCCTTACTGCTAAAGACACTATCAGTACCGAAAATATCATGAAAGATATCAAACTCGTTAAACTCGAAAATCCTTCACGTGCTTATTTTGATATCGATTCTTCCATTCTTACCATTCCTAAGCAGGATTGGACTCTCAACACCGGAGGTATTAAACAGGTTAAAATTAACCAGTTTTCCACCAATCCTAATGTTGTCAGGTGTGTGTTGTATTTCAATGATGATTACAACCCTGACAATCTCAAGTTTTTCAGAATAAAAAATAATATAATTATCAAAATTAAAAACAACCAGTTCAGCAGTGATTACTTCCAAACAACTTATCGCGATGAACATACATCCTCCAGTGATTTCTATGAAGCTTTGACTGTTACATCACCAGTTATTGAGCCAACTAATCCGCCTAATGTCGTTGACCAAATCCAACAGGCTTTTAATCAGCCCCAGACAACTCAAATGGAGAAAAAATCCCTTAATCTCAATACGCAATTTTATCTGAAAAATATTACCATTAAACCTTACGGGATTCTCATAAACGGGTTCGGATCAGCAACTATCGAAAAACCGATGATATTACAAAATCCTACCAGAATCGTTTATGATATACCGAATGCTTTGACTTCTCAACAAATCCGCAATAAAGAATTTAGAATAAACGCAACTGATGTCGCTAAGGTCGGACAGTTTGAAATGAACAAGGCAAGAATTGTTATCACTACCAATGATGTTAATGATTATATCCCTATCTTTTCAAGTGATAATCAGTCGCTTTTACTCGCAAATTCCAAAAAAGTTGATCAAAATGCACTACTTAGCAATGTAAGTGATGTCATAGCTTATAATAAAGAAAGAATTGATGATCAAACAAGTTCTATGATTTTGTCATTCAGCCACCCGGTTGTGCACGGGATTGAAAGAACTAATAATAATCTGAATATCTATCTTTATAATGTATCAAAATACAGTGAAGAACTTTTCCAATCAGAATACGCAAATTCAGTGTTTGCAAATGCAAAAATTACACTGATGCCGCAAATTGGTATGGTATTATCTATCCCGCTTGAAAACGATTCGCTAGTCCGGACATTTCTCGGAGCGGACGGCAAATCCATTAAGATTAAGGTTAAAGGCGTCAAAAAATCAACCAGACAGCCTGTTGTATCTCCAAAACACAACGGCGCAAAAACTGTTGTAATTGATGCAGGGCATGGCGGATCTGATTATGGCGCTATACGGGATTCTATTAACGAAAAAGATATTACGCTTGATGTTGCTAAACGCCTGAGAACTTTGCTGCAAAAACAAGGGTACAATGTTATAATGACAAGAGATACTGATAAATATCTTTCATTACAGGAACGTTGTGATATAACCGAAGCTGCGCATCCTGATATATTCATCAGTGTACACGTAAATTCAAGTGTAAAACCGGAGATTACCGGTGTTGAAACACACTACTATCATCAGGAAAGTCTGGCTCTTGCGCAAACTGTTCACGCAGCAATTGCAAGTAATATAAAATCAAATAACAGAGGATTGTTTAAATCTAAATTCTATGTTATCAACCACACAACCGTTCCTGCTATACTTTGCGAAATAGGGTTTATCTCCAACGATACTGAACGCGGGCAACTCAACGGCGACAAACGTAAACAGGATACGGCTAAAGCGATTACGGAAGGAGTGAACAATTATTTCAAACAACAATAAAAATTTACCCATAGCTTTTTTTGATTCAGGAGTAGGCGGATTAACTGTCTTTGCAAAACTAAAAAAACTTTTGCCGGATGAAAAATATCTGTATTTTGGCGATACAAAAAATATGCCCTATGGAGAAAAAACAGAAGAGCAATTGATAGAGTTTGCAGATAAAATATTCAGATTTTTTGAACTTAAAAAGGTAAAAGCTGTTGTCATGGCTTGCAATACTACATCTGCTGTTACGTATGAAAAATTGAAAAACAACTATGATTTTAAAATTTATCCTATAATACAGTCAGTAAGCGGAATTTTAGCCCGCATGCCTGTTAACAAACTGGGGATTTTTGCAACTCCAGCGACTATTAAATCAGGCGTTTATTCACAAGAGATACATAAAATAAATAAAAACATGCAGGTTTTTGGTCTGGATTGCCCGCAATGGGTTAAGATTGTAGAATCCCGCGGAGAAAATAAACCTGAAAATATTGATATTATAAAATCGAATTTGTCATTAATGCTTGCCAATAAACCGGATAAAATTGTCTTAGGCTGCACACATTATCCGTTTTTATTGCCGGTTTTAGATAAAATAGCTCCAAAGGAATTATTTATTGACCCGGCTGATTATTTTGCGGAATTTATAAAGAACGATTTAATAAAAAACGATTTAATCAAGGAAGATTTAACGCCTGCCAGTGAAATTTTTTATGTCAGTTCTTCTCCAGAGAATTTTAAAAAAGCAGGCTCAATCTTCTATCAAATAAACGACCTTCCGCGGCTTGTGGATTTAGACGCTTAAAACCGTCAATTGAGCAATTATTTTTAGTTTACAAGCCTAAGTCCGACCGTTGTTCCAATGATAAAGTTAATTTTACCATCGCATATAAAAGTCTTCAATTATCTAACCTTATTCTCTTCGCCACGCAAAAGCCGTCCAATGTTTTCGCGGTGCAGATAAATTATATAAATCGCTCCGAGCAGGCAGTATGCAACATAAGCCAGTCTGCCATCTAAAAAGTACATAAGAAACGGTGATATTGCAAGCGCAATGATAGACCCGAGTGAAACATATTTTGAAAAATAAGTAATCACGCCCCATATTGCCGCAATGATTAATCCTACCTGCCAGTTCAATGCAAGAATTGTGCCCACACCTGATGCAACTGATTTTCCGCCAGTAAAGTTTAAAAATATTGATTTACTGTGCCCCAAAATAACAGCAACAGCCGCGATTACAGGCAATAAACCTATTGCGGTAAAGTTTTTTGCAAACATTGCTGCAAGTATAACCGGCAATGCTCCCTTAAACGCGTCCAGTAAAAGTGTAATGAAAAACCATTTTTTGCCCATTACTCTTTTTACATTTGTCGCACCGGTTGAGCCGGAACCGATTTTTCTTATATCTTCATTCTTGAATGCTTTTACTATAATATATCCGGTCGGTATTGAACCGATTAAATATGCGCCGATTGCAACTGCCAGAATTTCAATAATCTTTTCCATTGTTTATCCTCTCAAAATGTGAACCTTTTCAATCTGTATTTCGTATTAATTATAACATAAGTAACTTATTGTAGCAATAAAGTAACAAAAAATTGAAAAAATATTGATTTTAATATAAAATTTTATTAAATAGCAGGTCAATATGAAAAAAATTTTAACTTGTTTATTCTGTTTACTGTTAGGATTGGCGCAAATTTCTTATGCGGCTGATATATTTACGGATTATGATTTTTCTGATGAGGCACAGGCTGAATTTGACCGCACACACAAAACCACCCCTGCAACTCCTGTAAATAATACCGAAGATCCGGCTCATAAAATGCAGATTAAACAGGAACGCCATATCATAAAAGGGAAGCAGGATAAAAATACAGAACAGCCTGTAGAAATGGAATTTGAACGTAAAAATTATGTTCTACCGGAAGTTCAAGGGACAAAGCAGCCTGTTTATCAAGGTCATATTGTCACAGTGCCGGAAGGCAGTGTTTTGAATATCAGACTGCAATCCGGTGTAAGTTCAGGAAGTCTTGATGTCAATGATAATATAACGGCAGCGTTATCAGAGGACTGGCAATATATGGGAAATCTTATTGCGCCTGCGGGAAGTCTTGTGTATGGTGTTGTAACAGATGTTAATGCGGCTGGTTACGCTTATGGCGGCGGGGGGTTAGAAATAACATTCAACAGAATTATGACACCTGATGGCATAAGTTATGACATTTCAACGCAGCCGATAAGTCTGGAAAGTGAGAGCGAACGTGCCAAAAATATGACACGTGATGTTCTTATAGGTGCCGGTATAGGTATTCTTGCAGGACTTTTGGGTGTTGCGTTTTCAGGAGGTGAAAATTTCGGGCGGAATATGGCTGTCTTTGGCGGTATAGGGGCTGCGACAGGAGCTCTCAGAGGTGCTGCACAGCGCGGGCAGGACGCGAATATTCAGGCTGACACCCCGTTACAGTTAATTCTGACTCAGCCGGTCAAGGTTAATCTGGCTTTGTAATATTTTGCGTTGAAAGATTAAATATGTTATATTAAACAAAAAAGGAACAGAAAAATGAAATTAAATAAAAGAATAGTTACAGTAGGTTTATTAATTCTTGCAGCTGCAATAGTTTTGAAAGTTCTCTGGATAGGACTTTCAAAGATTAAAATAGATGATTTTAAACCGGCCGGTGTTGTGTTTGTAATAGATTCGTCAGCATCAAATCAGGAAAAACTGCCTGAACAGAAAAAATTACTCAAACAGATCTGTAATATTCTGGATCCCGAGGATCAGATAAAAATTTTGAGAGTGTCAGAGGACGCTTATTTAATCTATGAAGGCGCTCCGACAAACGGAAGCGGGATTACAAAAGCTATGGATGCTTTCACTCAATATGATGCAAATGATTACGGGACGGCTTACGGCGAAGGGCTTAAAAAAGCTTTTAACCACTGTTTGAACATGAAAAAATCCGGTCTTGTTCCTGCAATTGTCGTAATAGGCGATCTTGAAAATGAAGGCGCTATAGAAAAACAGATTGATTGGAAACTCTTGCCGGATAATGTAAAAAGTGTGCTTGAATTTGCGCCGGATCTATCAATGATGTTTCTTAACGCACATCCGGCAAAACTTGATCTTGTAAAAGAAACGCTTACTCCTGTTCTGGGTGAAACACATCTTATAGTTGCACCAGAACAGACAAGCGACAAGGCAATAAGAAGTTTCTTAACAGCTATCGGAAGATAATTAAAAAAATGAGGATATAATTTATGGCTATAGTTATTTCTACATCAAAACAGGAAAAAGTCTTTTCTGATAAAGACATGATAAATGTCGGAACAAACCCTAATTGCGATTTTGTTCTGGATTTTGATTTTGACATCCTGTTAACAGTTCAATATGACAGAGCAAACAATAAATGCACCATTATCAACACTTTCCATAATGACAGGATTCTGTTCCGGGGACAGCCTGTGCAAAAAGTTGAAGTCGGAAGTGTATGCAAGCTTATGATTGCAAATTCCGACGAATTTGTCAGTGTAAAACTTCTGGCAGAAGATGTACAGCCCGCTGCGAAAACAGTATCTTCCATAGCAAAAGAAGATTTTACCGAAGATGATATAAAAGGGCTTTACGGCAAAGATGTTAATGCTGCAACTAAAGTTAAGATAGAAAACCAAAAAGAAATTATTGAAAAAGACCGCGTTGCAATAATTAAACAGGTCGGGTTTACTATCTCAAACCTTAAACAGAAATTGACATCTTCCAAAAGAACAAGCATATTTTTACATGTTCTGCTGTTTTTTGCGGCACTTTTATCTTCCTTCGGACTTTCAAATTACCTTATGGGGCTGCAAATTAAAGAAACAGCCGCATATATGCATCTGCCGACAAATATTAAGGTGTGGATTGTATATACATTACTTGTTTACGGTATTTGCCTGCTGCTTAAACAGGGTGTTTATCTGTTTTTGCAGGGAAAAGTCAACTCAAATATGTCTAAAACCGCACCTATTGCGCAAAACTTTATGATAGGATTTTCACTTCTGTTCATAATCGGGATTTATGCAATAAATCTGATTTATTACCGGAATGTGAATGATTTTATTACATTTGCACTTTTTATGTCGCTGTTTTTCACAGGCATAATGGCTGTTCTTGCAATATCCTGCGGGTATTTCAAGAGTGTCGGGGCTGAAAATTCCGCTGCGCTCGACAAATTTGAGTATAGAGAAGATTTTGAAGATGTACTCAAAAAATACAGATTGTGGATTGACAGGTACATAAACAGTTTGAGCAGTACAAAACTCCAATATATCAGAGATAAAATGTTTAATTTGCAGTTAAAATCAATCGGAGAAATCGTAATCGGGATTTTGACCGCACCGTTTCTGGCGTACGGTGTTTCTAATACCCTTGCGATGTGTTTTCCGGAAGCTGCCGGCTGGATAAGAATTTCAGGTTTGCGTTTCAGCCCTGTATTTCTTGTTCTTGCTACTTTCTTGATTATCTTTGCATTTTTCTCATTTGTAAATGCGTTTTTTGCAATGAAAAAAATTCAGGGCTCACAGGTGATTAAACAGGATGGATTCAGCGAGTTTATGGAACACGGCGTTTCTATCTACGGGCTTGAAGGGGTCAGAAAAATCGAAACCGACAAAAATCGCGCGCTTGCTATTGCCTGTGCAATTATATTTATTGAATTTGCAATGAACGTATCTTACTTTATGACCGAAATCGGCGGGGATTTGCAGGGAATGTTTTTGAGCTTGGTGGCTGCACTTGTTCCGACAGCGTTACTTATTGCGGAAACACTTATGCTGAGCCAGACAAAATTCGAAATAAATGGCTGTGATGAACTCCTTTCTAAAGTAGATAAAGACTAATTATGAATGCTATAAAAACTATTCTGATAATACTTTTCATATTATTAACAGCTTTTGCCTGTGCAATTAATCCTAAAATGCACAAGCCGGTTGTTGTTACTGATTTGAATTACAGAATAGCAGATGAGCAGACACAAAATGTTAAAACAACTGTTCAAACCCCAAAATATAATGTGGAACCCGTTGTTCAGGAGGTTAAAACAACACAGAAATCGCAGCAAAAAGTAATTGTTCAGGTTATAGAGGAACATATTCAATCCACACCTAAAATAGTGCAAACTCAGCCGCAGCAAACCGGAACAGTTACACAAACTGTCGAAAAGCAGCCGGCGGCTAACCAGCATCAGGATTTATTGCAAAGAGTTATCTCTAACGCTGAAAATTCGCAAAAAACACAGCCTGAACCCCAAAAGACTGTCCCTGTAAAAGTGGCTGAAAAACCGAAAACTCCTGTTAAAACAGTTAAGATAGAGGATACCCCGCTTACAGAGCAGGAAGAGATTATTGCGTGGAATAAATGGCGAAGTGACTTGCAAAATCAGGTTATGCGTGATTCTAATATAAGTGCGCCGTACGGTACAACATTTAATTTTTCTTTTACTGTGGACAAAAATGGTAATGTTTCTAATATAAATACGTGGTCTGATGACAATAACTATACACCGCTTGCCAAACGGGTTATAAAGCCTATTTTGACAAGTTATCAGCATACAGCTATACTGAAATTCCCTGCACGAACCAAAAGAACTATCGTAAATGTAACAGGCGGGTTTACAATGTCAAACGCGGACAGATATTCAACACCTTCTGATTATTCGGATTATGAAAGGATTTACAGATGAAAAAATTCGTGATTATAATACTGATACTTGCACTAATCATTTTGACGGCTGTTGTCGCAAAGGTTAATCCTAAAATGCACAAAACTTTCCAAATTGAACGGATTATAATCAAAAGAGGAGTTAAGTAATTGAAATACAGATGCAAAGACTGCGGCGCGGTTTATGATAAAAAAATTGAATACTGCGAATGCGGTAACAACACATTTGATATTTTGGAAACAGAGGTTAAAAAGCCTGCACGGGAGCAAGATAGAGGGCTTTTGCTATCGTGGCTGTTTTTTGCATTTTGTATAATACTTTCGTTGATAATTTTGTTTGTAATCCCGAACGGGGCAGACAGTCCGGCAGAAAAAATGCCGCCTGTTGAAAAGATTGTAAAACAAAATAATATACCTGATATTAACGATATCTGGAAAGATCCTGTACTGCCTGAGCCTCAACCGGAACCTGAGGAAACAACAACGCCAGAGCCGGTTGTTATTATTCAAAAGATAATAAAGCGGATTGAAACTCCTGCTATACAACAGCCGCAGCAAATCGCAAAACCTGTATCCAAACCGGTTACCCAAAAGCCTGTAGTTCAAAAACCGGCAGAGCCAAAAGTTGAACAGCAAAAACCAGTTCAAAAACCGCAGACTACACAAACAGTACAGAAACCTGTACAAAAACCCGTTGTAAAAGAACAAACCAAACCTGTTGTCAAAACAGAACAACAGCTTGATTCATCAGTCATAAAATACAGAAATGTTTTGCGCGAAGTTTTGTTATCAAAATTGAATGTCGGCAGTGTTTCAGGCAGCGGAACTTGTGTTATACAGTTCAGCGTTGACAGCACCGGCAAACTAATTAACCGCAAATTCGCCAGATATGCAAATAATAAATCAATGAACGACGCAATATATTATATGATGATGAGCGTACCGAAATTCCAGCCGCCTCCGCCGGCTTATAAAGGTGAAACTTTTAAAATACAATTCACTATAGATAATGGCGCATACGAAATAAGCTTTTTGTAAAAATTGTAAACCATAATTAAAGTTTTCCGTAAAAAATCCGATAAATATATTGACTTATGCATAAAAAACAATAAGTCAAAACAAAAAGAATTACGTATATGTCATCAATTAGTTCAATCGGCTCCGGCATGAGTATTAGCGGGGCTTACATTACCCCATCTAATCAGTTGAGTGAAGCCACAAAAGCAAAGCTGGAAGCACTCGGGATAGATCCTGCAAGTGTAACATCAGAGGCTGAGGCACAAAGCTTAATTGCGCAGGTTGAATCTATGTCCAAAACAGATAAAGCGCGTCCGCAGTCAGGCTCATCAGATATGGCATTACTGACTAAAGCCAAAGAACTGGCGGAAGATGTTGGAGCAAAGATATCTGAGCGCGACAATCTTGACGATATTTGCAAAAAAATATCAGAAAAGATAGAACAGCTTGCGCAGCAATATGCGTCAGATCCTGTGGCTATGAATAAACTGGAAGATTATCAGCGTGAACTGTCAAGCATTGACAGCAGATATTCAAGCAAAATAGATACGCAGGACAGTATATTTGCGGCAATGAATATGATTTCAGCAAGCAATAAATACGCATTAGGATTGCAATAATAGACTTGATTTTTTAAATCAAGCGTTCTATAATTGACATGCTCTAAAAGAGTGCGTCAATTTTTACTTGAGTTCATTGGAATCTAATCGGAATGCCGTATTCTGTAGAGTGAAAACAATCGGAATGTAGCACTCTGCCGAACAAAAACAATCCGGGGTGATTGTTTTTGTGAGAGGGGTAGCGCACCCTCAAATACGCAAGTATTTGATTGGCGGTATTTGACAAATCTTTTTATTACAAGTATCATTATTTTATCGGAATGTAGCACTCTGCCGAACAAAAACAATCCGGGGTGATTGTTTTTGTGAGAGGGGTAGCGCACCCTCAAATACGCAAGTATTTGATTGGCGGTATTTGACAAATCTTTTTATTACAAGTATCATTATTTTATCGGAATGTAGC
>CALUQJ010000039.1 GCA_944322865.1 Candidatus Gastranaerophilales bacterium | reverse complement strand
ATAATCTTACTCATTGCGCCTACCGCATATCGTTGTACAAACTCAGTTGTCGACTGTAAATCAATGTTACCGGACATTTCATCCAGTAGCGTTTCACTTATCGCAAGCTTAGCTTTATTTTTTGCCTGAATAAGTGTCCCTCTAATCCTATCTACATTTTCTTGATTAGGAACTTTTACCTCTTTTTCTTCCGGCGGAAGATAAAATGCTGCATACGTCTTTGCCATAATTTTCTCCTTTCATAACTTAATATCCTAACTATATGCTTTTTATCTACAGTGCTTATATGTTTTATAAGTTTTGTAAAGACAAAAGATATCCTCTAATGGTTTGTCACTTGCATTTTTACATTCGTTTTAAAATATTTTAATATTTTTTTGTTTTCCGCTTGACATTTATTTGTTTTTATTCTAAGATATACATGCTAAATTATTAATTTAATTAATAATTTTTTCTAAGAAAAACTCCTTTTAATACGTTTTCCTCGGGCTTAATGGTCATTTATTAAAAACTGTTTCTGTTTTATCCGTTGCTTCCTGGAGATAAGGCAGGAACAGGTTTGTCTTTATGTAAAAGAGGTAAAATAAAAGAACCCCTTGCTTTTATTTTCAGGAAAATATTGCATTGTATGGTGTTAGTTTTTATACGACAATTGGAAAACTTTTTGCTTTAATGCTAACGTATAAATGCATAAATACATTTGTTTTATTATGCCAAAGCATAAAAAATAGGCTTCATTACAGTTATATTTATATATTTTATGGTTGACTTTTTTATAAAAATCATTTATAAAATAATTAATGTGGTAAAAAGCTGATTATTTTTTTACAAGTAGAAAAATAGTCAAGCTATTCAGAATCCTAATGGTTCTTTGGGCTAATTCGACTTTCTATTATTTAGCGGGTCGGATTAGTCTGTTTGTTTGCTCATATCTATCGCCCGTTGCGTTTTATGGCGTGCCAGGTTACGGTTTTTCTTGTGCTGTTTTCGTCTGAGGTTATTGACATTATCACACAATTTGTATAGATATCTGATGTTCCGATATTTAGATCGCGCACTATTAGTGTATCTTCTATATTGTTTAAGTTGTCTTGTTCTAAAATCGGATAGCAATAACTATTTATACTGAATGATGATGAAATCTGCCATACACGTTTATTATTAGGGTGTATGAAATTTTCACCAGCTATTCCGATAACTAAAGTGTTGCTTTGCCCCTCTTGGCTAACTCCGACTTTTACATCGGAAAATCCACTTAGGGTAAGACCACGCCAGACTAATTCAGTATTACGAATATTATATAACGGCATTTTTTCCTCCTGTTAATTTGTGTTTATACTTTCATTTAGTTCTATTTGACCGTATTTGGTTTTTATTGTTGCAGATATCTTTATTGATAGGCTTTCGCGGTCAAATTCGATTGAAAAATCGTTTACGGATTGAACATTTTTTATTCCTTGAAGTTGTTTTTTTACATCGTGTTCCAAAAACTCGTTATTACGCATTCCGTAAGCGTAATCTACACCTTTGGTATAGTCTAATATCCAATCAGTATAAAATGTGTTGAGAGCTATAATAATGTGTTGTTTTACTTCGTCTATGCCGTCTACAAGTTCAAAATCACCATTTTTCATCATAAGACGGTTGTTTTCTATTTTTATGTCTGTCATATGAGTTCCTTTCATTATTTAAAGCTTTTAGAGAATATATTTGTTTTATATAGTCAGATTACTTTTTATGCGCTAAATTACCCCGCCGGTCGGACTGCCTTCGTTACCGTTGGAGTGTGTGTGTTCAAGAAAGACTTTTCCGTCTATTGTTGTTTTTTCGCCAAGAGTTATCGAGGTTGCGTTAATTGTTACATTACCGCCTGATATTGTGATATTTTCTCCGGTTATATTAACTATAGCTCCGGAAGTTGTTCCGATAACTATTTCGCCCTGTGGAAAAACATATTGTTCCGGTGAGGGATAAAAACCGCAGGTAAATGCATTGTCATTAATGTCATGTTGCCTGACGGCTTCGCTCGTTTTGCCATTGCCGCAAATATAGTTTGTCACGTCATTGTCAAAAAATCTCACCGTTCCTCTGTCGCCTATATTCAGACCGAGAAATACATATGCTTTCGAGGTTTGCAGATGTTTTACCGGAACTTTATATAAATAGTCCGATTTGTTGTTGTCATAGTATTCAATATCTACACTGTATTGTGAATGTATATTTATGATTTTGCACGGTTTTTCAACAAGTGTTTTTGAATATAATCCCGTGATTAAATCATTAAAACTGTCGTTACAATTTCTAGTCATTTTGTTTATATCCTATCGTAATTTCTGTTAAACATGTTTGTCCGTAATTATTACCGTGATGATAAATTTCCTGTACTCTTGCAGTGCCTTTAAATTCGTCAAATTCGCATTGTATCCAATCATTTGGATTTAGGGCAGGAGTGAGGCTTGTAATGATTATTATTTCATCCTTACCTCTTTTTTGAATTTTTGCGGAATTTTCGCTATTAAAAATCAGAGTGTCTGTACCTTCAAATTTTTCATCTGGTGCAATTACCTGTATAAGGTTGTTTTGAATGCTGAAATTTATGCCAAGTGGTTTGCAAATTTTTTCCAATTCAGTTTGCGGATAACCATAGATTTTATAGTTGTCAAACTGTATTTGCGGCAAATTTTCACTCAAACGTCCGTGTCCTGCTCCCATAGCAGATATACAATCCTGTATCAGGGTGGTTGAGGAAACTTTTTCGCGGTAGTTTTTATTGATAAATTTTTCAAACGCATTTTTGCCGTCTTTAAGTGTAATATGTGTTGCACAATCTACACGTTCAGGCGGGCGCCCGTTAAATGTCCGTTCCTGTTCTATATAGCCGCGAAACATCAAGCCCGGTTCATCTTCGCCATAGCTTGTATAAATATCTATTAAGTTTTCTTTTTCAACAAGTTCTTGCAAAACAGTGTCGTTTAAGTTCCAAATATTTAAGTACGCGCTGTTGGCTTCCGGTTTATTGTTTTTAAATATTTTAAAATCAATATCGAGTTTATCGATTATAGTTTCGCTTTCTGCGATTGTGAGTTTTAGATTAAATTTTAAAGATTGATTATTGTTCGTCATAGTACTCCATTTCAAAATCAGTGTGAAGGTTATTCTGTGTAATTTCCACATCGGCAGCGTATTTGTTTTTGATAGTAAGTGTTCCTTTGATAAGAGAAGGATCCTTAACCCGTGCTATTAGATCAGTGTTTGCCGTAAGTGCACGACCTTTAATGAGATAAAGTTTTTTATTGTCTTTTATTATGTAGATAGAGAGTAGACAAAAATTTTCAAGCCACTGAAAAGAAAAAGTGTACTGTTTGTTGTTAATAATGTATGCCAATCTGATTTTGGGGTTAATGCTCAGATTAGGCAGTTGAAATGTAGTCATAGTTTTCTCCTTTACTTTAATGTTAATATGTGATATATCTTGGATATGAAAAATATATTTAAAGAAACCGATGTATTATTAAGAGAGTATGGCGCAGCTCAATTAACTGGCAACGACTTACTTCTTTATGAACATAACAAGAAAAGTTGTTTTGTTTGTTTTCTTTACTGGTGCGCGGGATTTGGAATGCACCGTTTTTATATGGGGGATAAATTCTCTAAAATTTACGGCTGCTATTTTTTGATAACCGAGTTGACATACATCATACTTTTGTTAGGAGCCTGGTGGGAAAGATTACCGGATTCCGTGCATGATATAATTTTTTATATTGTAACTATTTTGTGGATACTTGATTTCTTAGAGCTTTTTTTATTTATACCATTGATAAAATATCATAATCTGATACTTAAACAAAAAATAGTAGAAAAGCATGAAATAGTAAAAGATCGCGGACCATACAGAGTGCAGGAAGCTTTTTCCATAATTGCATTTGTTATCTCATTCGTTGTTTTCGAGCTTCTTGGCCCTATTTTTTCACTTAAAACCTTTTAACGAATTGTAATCATCCAGTACATCTATTAATACTTCCCTTACGCCCAAATTAAAGTCCACAGGATAATTTTTCAGATGCGATAAGTCAATATACCCGGCATTAATTTGCTCTCCGGATATAACATCTGTTACTATAGTATTTTGTGAATCGTAATTCTGACTACTTGTATCAATCTCTGGTGCAGGTTCGGCAAAAACATCGTGCCAGCGGATAAACTTATCTAATTCAGGATTAGATAAACAATTAATCCAATCTGTTCGCCAGTATGGAACTGTTTTCTCTATGGTACATTCTAATTTTTTTACTATCTCTTGTGGTACAAAATCTGTGTTAAAAGGATCATACGTATACTTATAACTGTTCTTAGCTTCATTATTTTTTAACATTAACATATTTAATTTCTTGAGTAAAGTTTTAATTACAGGAATATATTTCTTAAACTTTCCTCTTATAGTAAACCTTAATATTACATCCAACCATTTTTCATTTTCTAATTCATAATATTTTTCATTTTCTTTTTTCTTACGGTTTTCAACAAAAATATTATGCTTTTCATCGGCTTCACCACTATATTTGTAATGCAATCTATCTGCAAAATCCGCATAAAATTCATCAGGTATATCCCGCGCGACAACATCACTCTTATCATAAACATAGTTCAATTCAGAAATAAAATCCGGCAGACGATAAGCAGTTTTTTGCAGATAATTATTAGGGTCAAATTTTTTGGAACCAATCATAACACTTAGTTCTTCAATTGCATTTTCTGCGATATTATCCGTTGCCCTGCTAAAGGCAAAATATTCCATTAATGCAATAAATAAATTATGTATAGTGGCGGCATCCAGACCGGCATATATACCGGCAGGATAAAGATTTTCGGTATAGGCCTGAATGATTTTGTCATAATTGAAACTATACTTATTTGCAAAATACTTTACTGTATCAAATTCAAACTTTGAATTATAATTATTTCCTGTATAATCAGAAAGATAGTTATAATATTGTTCTAGATACTTTTCCGGTTTTCTCGCTTTGCCATGAGGAAAAATTGTACGGATTAAACACATGATTTTGCTATCCCTACAAATTTCTTCTAATTCCTGATCGTACAAATGTGTTTTATAGTTTTCTATAGGATCTTCAATTTTACGTTTTTTATTCATAGTAATTTCCTTTACATTAAAAAATATGTGTGTTATACAAAAGATATGAAAAATATATTTAAAGAAACCGATGTATTATTAAGAGAGTATGGCGCAGCTCAATTAACAGGCAACGACTTACTTCTTTATGAACATAACAAGAAAAGTTATATAGCTGGATTTTTATATTTTATAACAGGATTAGCGTTACACAGATTTTATCTTGGTGACAAATTTTCAAAATTATATGCCTGCGCAATTATACTGACAGAATGCCTCGCTTTATCTGTATATATATCAGCCGCAACAGGTCCAGTAGAACTCTTGCTCTCAAAAATATTTATTGCAAAAATAATTTTATTTGTTACAGCACTTCTATATATTGTTGATTGCATTTTATTAATTCCGCTCATAAAATGGCATAATCTAATTCTCAAACAAAACATAATAGAAAAGAATACACCAATAAAAGATCGCGGACCATACAGAATACAAGAAGCATTCTCTCTCGTATCTGCGTTCATCATTATATTTATTATTCTTATTTTAGTTTTTTTAATTGATAATATTTAACGAGCGCAGAAATGCAATTTTGTACATAAATCATAAAAATAACATTTTAATTGAAACAAAAAATTGTTCCCTGATTTAATTACATAATCTGTTGTTATTAAAATTCTGAATAAATCAAACTCACTTTTATTTCCTTTGTAAGCTTTAATGACAAGAGCTTTAAAAAGCTGATTAATTTCTTGTTCTGTTAAGCCTAAACTATTTTTATTATGCAATTGTGCAAAAGCTACGAGCAAGATATCAGATTTATAATGGTATTTTTCCAGCACATCATCTGCATACTTTAAATCTTGCTCTGAAATATTCACATTATTGGACCGCAAATATTTAACTGAATTTTTTTGTATATTGGATAATTTATTATTTTTATTTTTAAATGAAATATCAGTTTCAAACGACAAAACCAATTTGTCTAAATCCTCAATAAATGTTTTTAATTCTTCTTCATTCATGTTGCACTCCTGCCATTTTTGTATTATTATTAAACTATGTCTAAAGGTCTGATTGATATTATTGATGAATATAGAGAATACTTTTATAAAGAATTCCCGACTCCCGAACACAAAGCTGTCTATAGAAACTTACGTAAATCTTATCTTCTGGCTATGTGGTTAAATTTAACCGTTGGATTTTCCGGTGTTCATTGTCTTTATTTGAATAGTTATATGTTTTTTGTTTATTTATTGCTCCTAATCATATTTTTTCCTCCTGATGAATACACGCCTATAATGTTACTTAATATTAGCGCTTTCGAAATGTTTAGAATTCCTTTTGCTGTATTTCTTTACAATCTAAGATTAAAAAAAAGTATCATTGAAAATGACATTCAGAAAATGTTATTAGTAGATTATTCAAACGATGTAATTTTTTTCTTGATTTCTGTTGTCATTTTAACAGCCATTCTTAATTTTTATCCCATAAATGTTTTTGTATTCTGGCATTACTTGCTCAATTTACCTTATATTTATTAATAATTATTCAGAATCATTGTATTTTTAATTTTTTGTATTATTATTTTAATATACTTATAAATAGGGGACAAAATGACATTTTTATATCACAAAGATAACAGAGAAAATCTTGAAGATATCACGTTTACGCCTTTTACCAGTATAGAACAATTCAAAAAATATGACGAAAAACCATGGAGCTTTCCTGAAATACCTTTTTTTGCTATTTATTATTTTGTTGATACTCTTATGAGAATAGGATTTAAAGATAGCTGGTTTTTGTATTTCCCGTTAACTATTCTTGCGGTAATAAATTATTTTATAGTCAGACAAAGAAAATTGAAATTCAAAAAATATTGTTTAGGTTTTACTGTCTCAAAAGAACTTTCACAGATAGAAAAAATATCTGATCTATATCTGATTATTAATTGCGTATTCTTATTTATTGCTATACCTATGCATTTATGGCAAATTGTAACAAATAATACTAAAGGTTCGTTGTTTGATTTATGTATGCTGGTATTGCTTATCGTTTGCTCTGTCAATATTGCTAATGGTAAAAGTATTATTGAAAAACAAATCAATTGATTAGTTTATGTTTTTCTAACGGAAAAACCTTTAAGCTGAGCAAAATCATCAATAGTATTTGCCAAAATGCGTTTTACTTCTACTTCAAGATCCGATTGATAAGGATTAAAAATCTCCATAATATTTTCTGTATTCTGCAAATTATCTTCTTGAATATCCAACATGTTTAAACGCGTATTCTCTGGAACTATAAATTCATTTTCCGGAGTATTATCTGGAACAATGTCTTCATCAAAATAGATTACTCCACCCTCTAAAATAAGAGTATCTTTTTGATTTAAAATATCATTCCATTTTGGGATATACTTTAAATTACCATTATCATAATGCTTCTGAATTTTATTATTACTTTCCAGCCAATCAGCCAATGCCGCATATATTCCCATAGCTCCTAATGAAACTATTATATTTGATAAGGCTGCTCGACTTATAGATGTTGTGTTTAACAGATCTTTAGCTAAAACCTTAGGCGTTATATTCCCTTTCAATAAATGTTTATAATAAGAAATTGCTAAACCTAGTAAAACTTGCATGGTTTTCTTAAAATCTTCACTTAATAAATCTCTGTCATACATTCTATTTTCATAATAGTTTGCTTTCACATACTTTGGCTTAAATTCTAAAGGAGTGACATCCGGTGTATGTTCTTTTGTGTAATCTGAAAACATACTTAAAAATTCCGAAGATTGAAACAAAGTTTCTTCATTAGCGTCAGGCATATTCAAAAGCTTTGGAGCCTCTTTTACCCAGTTATCAGCAGCTTTAAATTTATATCCTATTGCTTTTTTAAAATCGTCAATTGTTACAAATTCATTTTGAAGCATTTCTCCCATTCTGGATAATATTTCTGCGATATCTTCTTCTGATAAATCTTCTTTGCGGGCTGCCAACATTGTGCTCATAAACAAATTATGCAATTCATCTATTGAAAAATTTACACTTTTAGATAGCTTATATAAATCAGCATAAGCTGCTGCAATTTGTCCATACTCCATTGCTAAATGATCTACTTGTGTTCGCACAAAATCCAATTCTTTGATTGCGTTGTCTTGTGAACCAGTATAAATTGTTAAATTTCTTACTAATTTTTCCTGTGTTTCTTGAGCTTCAGCAACTTCAGCCGAATGTGGTATAAAGGTTTCTTTAAATAAATCATAAATATTTTTTTGAATAACACTCTGGTCTTTTGAAGGTATATAAACAGACTCTGGAGCTTGTTCATAATATGTACTTGCCAAGGCAAGCTGGTTAATAAAGTCTTCTGACATAATTTTTCTCCTTATATTTTATAATAATTATTATTGATTATAATCTATATTTATGGTAAATTTTATTAAGAGGTAAAAATGACATTTTCTTATCATAAAAAATACTATGGAAATTCTGAAACAAATAATGAAAACCAAGCATCAAAAGATACCAATCGTTGGTATTTGCCGTATCTATGGTTCTATGAAACAATCGTGATACCGTCTTTGTTAATGCTAATAAATTTTCAATTTGGCTATACATTTATTTTATTTTTTTTAATTATAGTTATAGAAAAATTTACATACGCAGATGATACATTGTCGGATAATAATGAATTTTTACCGTCATCAGCTAAATCATTGAGTGTTCGCGTATTTGAATTTTATGATTTAATAATGCTTGGATGTATGTTGCTTACTATAATGGCTTTACCTATAGTAATCTTATTTTTTTAAGGAATAATATATGACATTCTCTTATCATAAAAAATACTATGATAACAACGAAATAGATTTAGAAGCAGTTGAAGATATGAAGTTTGCCACAATAGAGCAAAGTGAACTTTTTCAAAAATATAATGCTGAATATTACTATAGTTGGGCTGATTTTCTAATTCAATGTCTAATTGTATATACATTAGTTAATTTTTCTGACAAATGTATTTGGTTTATGTTTTTATTTATTTTGATGTTTTTTGTTAGTAAGGCGGTATATCAGAATATGCTGCTAAAACTAAAAGCCTTCTGCTTAGGTTTAATCCCGCTGCCTGAAATAGAATTAAATGAAAAGCTAGTTATATATTATAACTATGTTATTAAAATATTGTTTTTAATACTACTACCAATAATTTTATGGCAAACCCAGATTATTTATTTCAATTAACGTTTAATATCTTTTGCCTAATTGCATTCTTATTATTTTTGTATTATTTTTAAAATATGTTTATACTAAAGAGGTAACAATGACATTTTCTTATTACAAAAAATATTATAAACAAAACAGCAATAAACCTGCAAACAAAGAAAATCTTGAAGATATCTGCTTTACACATCTTGCAAATATCGAACAGTTTAGAAAATATGACGAAAAACCTTTAACTTTTCCGGAAATACCGTTTTTCGTCATATATTATTTTGTTGATACCCTTATGAGAATAGGCTTTAAAGATAGCTGGGTTTTGTATTTCCCGTTAACTATTCTTGCTGTAATAAATTATTTTATTGTCAGACGAAGAAAATTGAAATATAAAAAATACTGTTTAGACTTTGCTGTCTTAAAAGAAATTACACAAACTGACAAACTGTCCGACATCTATATGAATATCAATAATGTCTTATTGATTATTTGTTTACCTGTACATTTATGGATTTTATTAATGCATAGAATTAATACCGGATTAGATATACTTATGATAATAATACTCTCTACATTAATATTTGGATCACTATTTGAATCAAATAAAATTAGAATATAGACAATGAGGTAAAATATGTATTTTTCTGATTATAAAGATTGCAAAGCCAATAAAACAATAGATTTAGAAGCAGTTGAGGATATGAAATTCGCAACAATAGAGCAAAGTGAACTTTTCCAAAAATATAAATCAGCGTACAGCTTTAGATGGTTATATTTTTTGTTTATTGCGTATGCTATGTTGGAAGCTTTAGTTGGCATTTCTGAATTATTTATATTTCTATTGCCTCTTTTTATTTTAATGCTGGTGTTTGAAACTGCTATTCGAAAGAACATTGTATTAAAATGTAAAGCTTATTGCTTAGGACTTATTGAATTGAAAACTTTTACTAAATGGGATAGATTTATTTTATATTATAGTGAATTTTTAGATTTGTTAGCTCTTATTATTTCACCAATATTTTTCTACCAAATTCATTTCCTCTATTTTAGTTGAAGGATGTCTTTTATTTTTTTAAGTAATTTTATTTTTCTTAAATCCTTTAAGCTGGACAAAATCATCAATGGTATTTGCAAGTATCCGTTTTACTTCTGTAGAGATGTCAATAGTATTGTTTTTTACATCTGTATTTAAAGTTGGTTCAATTTCTTGCATAGATGATGAAAGAGTTATATCATTTTGACGGTCGTTTTTATTTTCAAAATTTAAAAGATCATCTTCTGTTTCAATGTTAGTAGGCGGGATTTCATAGGGATTTGACGGAGCTTTCCGCCAGAATAGATGCGGTCCCGGATTATATTTTTTAATCTCGCCATATAACTTGTCCTGTTCTTCCGGTGTAAAAAACTCCCTCTCGCCCTGATATTTGTCATACATGTAATAGCCATTTTTATAACGCGCTTTTTTCTTATCTTTTGCTAAAAAGATATCAATTAAAGTTGTTTCTATCCATAAAAGAATAGAAGGCAAACTTACTTTTTTAAAAAATCTTTTTAACAATATTTCAGGATTTCTAAAAAAACTTGTAAAGATTCCAATAATTCCTTCAAAGCCGAGCGAAATACCAAACATATTACAAAATGCCTTTAGCATTGAATTATGATCAAATTTTTCATTTTCAACTCTATTTATTTTTGCAATCACAGGATCAATATTATCTAATGCTTGCTGTCTATATTTATAATGCAACAAATTAGCAAAATTTTGATAGAATTTATCTTTACTATTGATTTTTTCATTACGGGATAATGTTTCTTTTATCTCATCATCAATATTAATCAGTGAATCTAACAAGCTGCTATTTTCAGGATACGAACCGGTATTCATCAAATCTGCAATATCAGAAAGAAGTTCGCTTAACATTTCTGAGTTTGCACGCTTTGCCGCTGCATATTCTGTTATTGCAATTAATAAATTATGAATTGTTTCCTGATTTAGTTCATTATCTTTTGCTGCCGGATAAAATTCATTTGCATAACTTGCAGCAAGCGGCGAGAATTGAAACCCGAATTTATCCGCCTGCAAGCGTACAAAATCCAGTTCTTTCTGCGCACGTCTTTTTGTTTTTGTATATTGCTGGAGAAAATTAATTTCTTCCTGCATAAACATTTCTGCTTCAAATTCATCTTTTGCTTGTTTTTTAATATTCATTTCTAACAAAGTAATATCTTTCTTTTCTTGTTGCTTTTCTAATATTAGTACGTTTCTATCATATTCTTCAATAAGTTTTTTTAATTCTTCTTCATTCATGTTGCACTCCTGTCATTTTTGTATTATTATTAAACTATGTCTAAAGGTCTGATTGATATTATAGATGAATATAGAGAATACTTTTACAAAGAATTCCCGACTCCTGAACATAAAGCTGTCTATAGAAACTTACGTAAATCTTATCTTCTGGCTATGTGGCTGAATTTAACTGTTGGTTTTACTTTTATTCATTGTTTTTATTTAAGAAGCTACTTGTTCTTATTTTATAATGTTATTGTAATAACACTGCTTCCTGGGTTTAATGGTGATTCAGCCTGGTTACTATTGTATATCTGCGCTTTTGAAATGTTTAGAATTCCTTTTATGGTTTTTCTCTATAATTTAAACTTAAAAAAATGTATTATAGATGAAAATTTACATAATGATGATACTTTTATCACTTCTATCGATAAGGATATGAATTATTTATACCTCGCTACCGCTATTGCGATCTTATTATACAAAAATTATTCTATGGATATTTTTGTATTCTGGCATTATTTGCTCAATCTGCCTTAATACCAAGCCTCGTGTCGCAATAATCTTAGCGTATTTTGACATTTATATTTTGTGTTTTTTCTGATTTTTCCAGTTGTTCTTTAAGAATTTGCAGTTCTTTTTTAATCCGTTTTTCAAGTAAAAAGGATTCTTGTGGAGTCAATTTGCGAAGTTCAGACAATGTCATATGATAACCAACTTTTCTATTGGCAGTGAACATATCCATTGTATTGTTTAATATTTCCAACTCTATTTCATATTTCGTCGGCTTTGACTTGCAAACAAGATTGAGTATGTCTTTTCTAGATAATTCCTTATCACTATTGTCCACTCCTTTGGAAGCAGAGCAGACAAACTCGTAAAATTTCCGAGATTTGCCTCTATAAATTTGATTACAACAATTCTGTATTCGACAAAGCCTACTTGCTGCCAGTGTTTTTCCCACTCTGCTTTGTCTAATTTTTTCCCGTCAATTAATAAATGTTCCCGGTTCAGAACAAGCTCAGAAATATATTTTAAATCTTCCCGGTTAAATATATCTTTACTTGCTTTATATAATGCATGAAACATTTCAAGATCTTGAAAATTATCCCGTATACATGCAAGAAAACAAATTAGTAACGGATATATTTTTTCTTCTGAAATATATCCAAGCTTTGTAAATTCTTCAAAATATAAAGGTGAGGTTGTGTATGTATGTCCGTTTACTTTGCATTCTATTGTCATTTATTTTTTCTCCTTATTTTTTAATATTGGTGAATCAAACAACGTACCCTACGTTTAGAATTGTCGGCTTGGTAAAGCCGACCTACTAAAAACATACATGGTAAGACCCTAAGGTCTTACCATGCAGCCTTGTATGGCATACTCTATTTACCGTTTCTGTATAGTGCACTCCAGGTTACGGTTCTTGTTCTTGCATCCTGTTCACCTGAAATGTTTAAGATTACGCAGTCTGTAAATGTGTCGCTTTTACCGGTATTCAAATCCCGAACGACAAGGGTATCCTCTACATAATTTATGTTATCTTCAATCAACATTGGCAGACTTGTACTGTCAACTTTGAATGTTCTGGTGATACGCCATTGGCGCGCATTGTTTATAATATTCAAGCCTTCACCCTGAACACCTTTGTATGGCTGTATGCTGTCGCCCTGTTGGCTGATACTATATGCGTGATCATCGCCTGTTCCGGTTAATGTTACATTTCGCCACATAAATTCTATATTCTTACTGTCATATACTGTCATTTCTTAAAATTCTCCTATATAATTTTATTAACTCAATATTTGTTCGACCTGTTCATCTGTCGGATCTACGTAGAATGTAAAAGCTACTTTTTCGCCGACAATGGCATCAATATAGTAGCCGGTAAGCTTGAATTTTTTCTGTTCATACGCTGCAAGATCCGTATTTTTAATACAATTTGCCCCAACTCTTATCGGGGTAACATTCAGTTCATAACCTGTTTCCTGATTGTTTGTCGGTACAATAAGATTGTAGGTTTGGAAACTTCTGAAACGTTTTTGTGCCATTGATAACAACAGGTTGTTTCCTGTTTCATCATAAATAGGTTTCTGATTGAAGAATTCCAATGCCATTAAACCCATAGATTTTTTGATATAGTGTCTAATCATTTCACGTTGTCTGAGTTCACCGCCAAGCATTCTTGAGCCGATAATCCAGTTGTAGCCGAAGCCTTCTGTATTGCCGCCTTCAATCGGTGAAACATTTGTGTAAAATGCTATGTTTTTTGTTCTCATATCAGAAATTTCAGAACCTGTATAGGTTTCCGGCAGTATTCCGCTTAATTGCGTAAATTGCGCAGAACCTTCTTTTGCACCGAAATAGCCGCAGGTTGAAGTTGAGGCAACAGCTGAGGCAATAGGATCAGTTGCACTTTTTCTGAAAATTGCATAGACATAATTGTTTTTGGCAGAAATAATATCCGCAACATCAGCGGTATTGGTTACTGCCATATCACAAAATCTGTCATTTGTACTGCACCAGCCGGCAATTTCTTTAAGATCAGCCGCTGTTCTTGATATAGGTACAACTTTTGCAAATCGTCCGTCAAAAGCCACTGCTTTATCAAGTGCCTGTGTCAGAGTTTCATCAGAATCCTGACGCGCTACAATCAGGTATTTGATCTGCGAAGTTGTTTGAGAATTGTTTTTTTGATTAAACATAGCATTGGCTTCTATAGCCACCTGAGAAGTTGCCAGAAAGTCTGCCGTAACTTCATCATAAGAAGAGTATTTTTTAACTCCACCTTCCGGAAAATCGTTGCCGCTTTGCAATTCATCATCGTCAAATTTTCCAACTAAAACAACGTTTTTGAAGTATTCTTCTAAACTACGTCCATCCGGCAATTTAAAAAGAATACTGACTAAATCATCATAAATACCAGTCATTAGATCTCCTTTTTTTAAATGTGTGTACAATAAACAAGACTGCAAAACCTGCTTACAGTCTTTCAATATTTATATCCAGCTCTTTACCAAAATCAGGGGTGTATTCCTTAATGTCCTCATACTCAAATGGTATATCAATTTCTTTTCTAAATTGCTGCGTATGTGTATTCAATTTACTAAAATCTTTTATATCAGATGCAGCAAGTTCATTGATTATAATACCCTTTTCCGCTAAAAAATTGAATGTATCACGTGATTCGGTAAAAAGACTTTCAATAAACTCAATTATTTCAACAGTTAAATAATCTGCAAGATGAAAAAAATCCTCTGAAGCATTAGCATAAACCCCGAAAGTAACAAGCACTTGTTTGGATTTTTTGTAATAATACTTTCCGTCCTGCTTGTATTCTTCAAACCTTTTGTTTAATTTTGAAATTTTCTTATCAATCAGAGTTATATAAATTTTGTCAGAGGATTCGTTTTTTAATCTTCCCCAAAAAATCTCATCTTTTGGATATTCCATAAGTTCAAAATGTTCTGGAAATTTTTCAAAAATTTTTTCTTTCAAATAATCATAAACAATTTTTTTGACGTTGTTCGCGTTCATAGAAATTCCTTTCTTTTTTGCAAAAATCTTCGTTAGTTCCAATGCGTCTGTTGTTAAAATTGTAGATAATTCCGTAATTGTTGTAATATCTTCTTTCATTGTCAAGCGTACCTTTCGCGATGTTATTGAAAGTTAAGACCTTTAAAGTTAATTTATCTCTCAATTCAACAGCTTTTTTACCAGAGCATCTTTTAATAGTTTTAATTTCGTTGTTTTCAGTGCAGATTTTAATAACAGCAACCGGCTGCTTACAGATCACACATTCATCAATAAAATAAAATTTCTTCCAGATGCCACAATTAGTCGGCAGGTTGTAAACTTTGCAAAGTTGTTTAAACCCGCAGCAATAAATATATTTTTCCAAAGCCAAGCCCTCCATCAATGTTGGTAATCTATTCTGGAAAAACCTTATGCAGGATGCTTTAAAACAGTTAAACCTTTGTATACCAACTCCGGCTATTCTTAATATAACGAATTACGAACTAAATAACAAGTCCACAAATCTGTGTAAACAGATTTGTGTCCACAGATCTGTCTACACCGACCGGTGAAAACGCGCATGACACATGGGATACAGCGATCGCAAAAATCGCCGATTTTTGATGATTTTTTGATAAAATCAAAAAAAAAGTTTTTAGAAATTTTTGACTAAAAAGGGATGCCTTTTTTATGAAAGACAGAATGAATCATTTTGGTTCAACCGGTATTTTTTATAGGAAGGACTTGAAATTTTTGGGGGATAGTGTATAATGGGAATATGAAAAACCAATTACCGAGGAAGTATAGAATAATCAGTAGGGTGCGTCGTTCTGACGCACCGGAAAACCTTGTATCTTCGCGTTATGTCGACCGGCATAATGGGGTTGCCGGTGATACAAAAATGGCTGAAACCCTTGTCCTGAGCGGCTTTTCGGGGGGGGGGGCTCCTATCTAAGCCCCGTGCGGCTTTCCACCCTATCGACCGTTATAAACTCAACCCAAATCGCATGTCCTTCCCT
>CALUQJ010000038.1 GCA_944322865.1 Candidatus Gastranaerophilales bacterium | reverse complement strand
GCCGGCATCACCATTATGCAAACCGACATAACGCGAAGATACAATGTTTTCCGGTGCGTCAGAACGACGCACCCTACATGTTATTCTATACTTCCTCGGTAATTTGTTTTTCATATTTCCATTATACACTATCGCTCGTAAAATTTCAAGTCCTTTACAAGGAGTTAAATATTATTATAAGTTAAAATAGCACGCGCCCTGACTATTTAATCACTTCAATAAAGTCATAATCTACAAGGTATGGCATGTGTTCTTTTGTAATCAATTCACCCGGAAGAAGTACCGCAATACCCGGCGGGCATTCTGCTATAACTTCTCCTGAAATACGTCCGATAGCTTGTGATTTCGGGATTGTTTCTTTGGGGGAATAAAACGCATCACGCAAACTCATTTTTATAATAGGTGTCAACATAGGCATATGCTTTTTGTTTTCAAGGTGACAGATATCTGAATAATGAGATTTGTCGATAATTTGCAGGCATTTTACAAGATACTGCATATCCGCACGGGTATTACCGATGTTGGAAAGTATCAGTAATCCGGCATCTGACGCGCTTTCAACTTCTATGTTAAAATCAATTTCAAGAATGGATTCGAGTCGCTTTCCTGATAGACCATCGGCTCTTATAAACACCTTTGTAATGTCTGTTTTATAGCCAAAATCCGGTTTTAAGTGGTGGATGTGTTCCATTTTATCAATTTCCCGACGTAAGAATTTAGCGTTTGCTATTGCGCGTTCAAGCTGTTTTTTACCGCGTGGACTTTCTAAATTTGCCCGTGCCGCGTCAAGACTGCCCAGAAGCATTAAGGAAGGGCTTGTTGTATGCAAAAGTTTCAGAGCTTTTTCAACAGCCTCAACATCTATTTTTGAATTTTCCGCAATATGCAGCATAGAACTTTGGCTCATACTTCCGCCGGTTTTGTGCAGTGAATGAACAACTGCATCAGCGCCAAGCTGTAATGCTGATGTAGGAAGGTGGCTGTTAAAATTCCACAGGCAAGCATGCGCTTCATCAACAATAAGTGGTACATCATACTTTTTACAAATTATTGCAATAGATTTTATGTCTGACACTACACCTTCATAAGTAGGATTTGTAATCCAGACCATTCCGACATCACCGTGGCTTTGCAGCATTTTTTCAACACTTTCAGGGGTAACATTTCCCCAGATGCCCCATTCAACAAACCTGTTCGGAATTAACCACAGAGGTTCTGCACCTGAGATTATCATGCCTGTCAATACTGAGCGGTGACAGTTTCTGTTTGTAATAATTTTTTGACCTTTTTTAGTTAAACTCATTGCGATAGCAAGGTTTCCGGCAGTTGAACCGTTTATTAAAAAGAATGTTTTCTTAGCACCGAACGCTTTTGCAGCAAGTTCTTGTGCTTCTTTTATCGGACCGGTTGCAGGATGAAGTGTACCGAGATTGTCAAACTCATCGGTCGTGTCAACGGTCAATGCCTTTGCGCCAACTAATTTTCTAAATTCCGGCAAAGTGCCGTTTCCCCTTGTGTGTCCCGGGATATGAAATTGATATGAGGGGTTTTCATAAGCTTTTTTCAGGGCTTCTACTATAGGGGCTTTTATTTTTATTGTTTTGTCATTTTTTGTTACGTTCGTCATAATTAGTAATATACTATAAATAAATAATGAAATGCAATAATTTTTGTGTTATGATTAATATTTATGAACAGGACTTTTTTTCTTTTAATTTTACTTGTCGCCCTAACCCCGTTTTCACAGGCTTTTGCAGTTGAAGAAGAGGTTGTACTTGATTTGTCCTCTAAAAAATCTGACAATAAAATTGAAAGTAAAGTTGAAAGTAAAATCGAAAGAAATGATGTTATACCTGACAGCAATTCTAACAAACCTAAATATGTACATGAAGCCATAGATAATACTGAGGTTGAATTTTCAATATTCGATAATTTGATTGATAAGGATAAAGATTCTGAGCATCCGTTTAAAATAGAAGAAGAATCACTCTGGGGAAAAATCTATAAAATGCGGGTTGAACGCACATCTATTCCGACATTCCTGTTAAAGGATGAATTGAACTTTAAAGTTGACAAAGCTGGAATTGACAGAGTGCAGTTTTACGGGGCTTACAACGGAAACCTTAGCAGTTTATTTACAAATACAGATTATGAGAACGATTATGATACGAGCTATGATTTTAACATAATGGAAGCTGGTGTAATCGGTGATTTAAAAGACAAATATACTGACTTCAAAATACAATTAAACTTTAAACCGACAAACAGCAGGAGTTATCTGCAAAATCTCTTTACTGATGTCTATATAATGAATACACGCATTCCACATCACAAAATAATTGTCGGAAATTCGCGCAATCAGGTCGGAGTTGATGGCGGTGCTTCTTCCTACACACAGCCATTTGCCATGCGTTCGCAAATCGGTAGAACTTTCGGCAATACGAGAGCCTTAGGTGTTCGTGTCGTCGGCGATTATCCGTATGTAGATTACAGTTTGGCTGTTAACAGTTCGGATAGATTTTTCCGTGACTTTTTCCCTGGAGCGGAATTTACCGGCTGGGTCAATGTAAAACCATTAACAAAAGTTCAGGAAAAATATGGCAATCTTGTTATAGGCGGCGGGTTGAATGCCGGACACAACAATACTGACTACAAAGTCGCAGGTGCATATATAGGATACAAGCACAAAAATTTTACCGCCAACGCAGAATATTCTATTGCTGACGGCTACAACGGTGTTAACATAAGTACCGACAAAGCCTCAGGTTTTTACACAACTCTAGCCTATAAAATTACTCCAAAGCTGCAAATCGTTGCGCGGTATGACCAATTTGACCCTAATAGAGATATTGCAGACAACAATCGCCGTGAATATTCAATAGGATTTAATTATTTTATTAAAGGTCAGGCATTACGATTATTGTTAAACTATGTATTCTGTGACTACGACAATTCGGAAAAAAGCCACAGAATAATAATGGGTACACAAATCTTACTCTAAAGGTTATTTAACATCATCTTTAATAACAATCAGATTATTGATAATTTTCATAGCGCAAGTCGGCAGAACAACATCGTTCAAGCCTGTAGCTATGCTTATTATTTTACCTGCTCCGAGAACAACTTCTTCACCTTTATAGTGAAATTTGTAATCGTCTTTTCTGTCTGAACGTATAGTAACCTTATCCATTTTATTTACCTTTCTTTAACAATATCCTATGTATCAAATATGGATATAAATTCGTTACCTGATTAGTTTGTTATCTAATGGCAGCTTTTATACAATAGCGCATACGGGTGTTTTTGTCAAATCCCCTACCAAACTAAAAAGTTAAAAAAGTAGTGAACTATCATTTGTATGATAATGTAACTAAGTTAAAATAATCTTATTCATAAAATTACCAAAAGTCTGGCTATTGAAGAAAGGGAGTTAATAAAATGCCATGTCCGTAAGCGTTAATACCGCCTCAAGTTAAATATCTTTAAGATTTTGCATTATTATCTGTAATTGATAAAATATTAATATGATTTTATTTATCTCTGATCGGCTGGAAAAAACTAATTTTATAAAAGAGATTTTCGGTAAAAATAAAGAAAATCTCTATTGTATGTCTGATGAAACTTCATCTGTCGATATGCTTACGGTAAATCCGCCGGATATTATTATCATAGATACTCTTTCCAAAACACTTAATATAAAAAGCTTAATTAAAAAAATTAAACAAACTCTCGAAAATCCGGTTATACTATTAATTACGGATCAAAAAGCTGAAAAAGAATTGATTAAGCATACAACAGCATTCATTACAGATGATATGTCAAAAGAACTTGTAGAAGCCACAATAAATGTTAATCTCAGACTTAAAAATTCTCTTGAACAACTTTCAAGTTCAAACAAGGATCTTGCAGATAGTCTTTATATGTTAAATACGCTTTACAGTACAAGTTCTCAATTCGCCGGAACGCTTGATAAAAACGAACTGATTAACTATATGATTGAGGGTATGGATAAATCTTTAAGTTTTTCATTGACTTGTACGTTATCTTTTTGTACTGAAGAAAAGCCTGTTCTAATCTTAAATTCGCTTTATGATATATCTGATGAATTACTCAGTGCGCTTAAATTGCGTTCCATATTAAATTACAAATCTTTATTTAATAATAAAACATTGCCGTTTGAGTTAGACGAAAATACTTTAAAGGTAATAAAAACTATCAAATATCCCGCAAGCAAATTTACATTTAATTTATTCCAATATGACAATATGTTTGCGCCAATTGCGCTCGGACAAAACTTTTTCGGCTGTATTGAAATTTTCAAGGAAACCCCGTTTTCTTCTGAAGACGCAAAATGTTTTCAAACACTTGCGCAACAGGTTTCATTACCGTTAAAAAGTGCAACTCTATATCAGGAAATAAAAGAAACTAACCACAAGTTAGAAAAACTGGAACGTTTAAAATCCGAATTTATTTCAATTGTATCACATGAACTTCGAACACCTTTGACCTCTATCAAAAACTCTCTGGATATATTGCACAGTGGGCGCTGCGGCAAAGTATCACAGTCAGCGGACAAATTCCTGACTATGGCGCAGAGGAATGTCCAGAGGCTTTCCGGTATTATAAACGATCTTCTTGATTTATCAAAAATTGAAGCTGGAAAAATGGATTTCCACTTTACTCGAACAGATATTCATTCTGTAATAGATTATGTAAAATCAACATTCCTTAATGTAGCCAAAGAAAAAGGTTTAAATTTGACCTCAGAAGAAACGCCTCAATTGCCTGCTGTCACTGCTGATCCGCAAAGATTAGAACAGGTTTTAACCAACCTTGTTTCTAACGCAATAAAATTTACTCCAGCCGGGAAAAATATAACAATTAAATCAGAACTTGTTAATGCTGATATGATAGACAAAAATAACTGTTTTAAAGATGTTTTGCAAAAACTCAAAGGCGATTACATTATGGTAAGTGTAGAGGATGAAGGTATCGGCATCGCAGAAGAAAATCTTGTGCGGGCTTTTGATAAATTTGCACAGATAGAAAACTCGCTTTCGCGAAAAGCGGGCGGTACCGGACTGGGATTACCTATTGCCAAACAGCTTATTGAAACGCATAAGGGGGCTATCTGGTGCGAAAGTAAACCTGATAAAGGTTCGGCGTTTAAATTCGTACTGCCTGTTTGAAAAATTATATCAGAGCTATTTTAATAGCCAATCCAATGCATAGAGTTGTTTTATACCGTTATGAGAAACAGCAGGTATATTATCCATTGTTATTAGATATTTCGGATTATGGTCTTTGATATTACTTAATGGCGCAAGTTCTCTATCCAGAGTTGATTTGTCCATCACCGTTTGTGATACCTGATAATATTCTATATCTCCATTTTTTTCTGCAACAAAATCAACTTCCAGGCTGTTTATTTTACCAATATATACCTTATATCCGCGTCTGATAAGCTCTAAATAAACAATGTTTTCCAAAACATGTCCCATATCTACATATTTTGACCCAAGAAGAAAATAGCGCAAGCCGATATCAACTATATAATACTTTTCCTGCGTTTCAAGATATTGTTTGCCCTTAATATCATATCGTCCTGCTTTGTATAATATAAAACTGTCAGAAAGTGCTCTGAGATAGTTTTCTACTGTATGATTGGAAATCTTTCTGCCTTTAGATGTCATTGTATCGCTTATTTTTTTAGGTGTTGTAATATTGCCAATATTATCAAACATGAATTTGACAATGCTCTCTAAAAGAGAGATATCCGGTATGTTTCTACGGCTTACAACATCTTTTAATATTACAGTATTATAAATAGTATTTAAATATAATTTAATTTGCTCTTTATCCCCGTTAAGTGCTGTAATATAAGGGAATGACCCGCTCTCAATATATTGTCTGTAAAGTGATGGCAAATCGCTTTTATCTTGAAAAGCGGATATGTATTCCTTAAAAGATAACGGCAGCATCTGAATTTCAACATACCTTCCGGTTAGTAATGTTGCCAGTTCGCCGGACAAAAAATAAGCATTAGAACCAGTTATATAAATGTCAACATTATCTTTTATATAAAGTCCGTCTATTGCCTTCTGATAATCGGGAACATTTTGTATTTCGTCAAGCAGTATGTAATTTTTTTTATCCGGAGCAAGTTTAGAATTTAAATAATTATATAAAACTTTAAAATCTTTGAGGTTGTCAAAATCAGGATCTTCAAAATTTATTGATATAATTTGATTTTCATCAGTTCCGTTTTGTAAAAGGTAATCCTGAAAAAGTTTAAGTAATGTGGATTTGCCGCATCTTCTTATGCCGGTAACAACTTTTATAAGTTGTTTATCTTTGAAACCGATTAATCTTTGTAAATACTCATCGCGTTTGATCATAAAAGACTCCTGTAAAGTAGTATAACAAATTTTGGGAGAAATGTCAAGTTTTGGAAGCCTGCTTCCAAAAGTATGTAAAAATTTAAAGTTTTGGAAGTGCACTTCCAAAAGTGTTTTAAAACTATAAGTTTTGGAAGTCTGTTTCTAAAACTTTGTAAAACTGTCAAGTTTTGGAAGTTGTTCTTACGGAATATTTTTTTTGCAAAATATATTTCTTGCTCATATTATCAAATGTAAGAGTTTTGTATTCGTTACCGTCAGAAATGATTTTTATTGAATGATTTCTGTCTGTTCTATAGATATCTGTATTTCGCAATTCATCAAGAGTGCCGCGTGCTGGATGTCCGAAAGGGTTTGGTCCGGTTGATACAATTGATACTTCATTATTCAATTTTGAAACCATTTCACTGTTGACAACTCCGCGTGCACCGTGGTGTCCTACTTTCAATACTTCTATATCTGTAGGCAGATCGCTTTTGATTGTGTTAAAAGCCTCAATACCTGCATCACCCATAAAAAGCATTCCAAAATTTTTGTATTTTAAAAGTGTGATTATTGAATTTTCATTGTCATTATCTTTTATATTTGACATATAAGCTGTTATACATAGCTCTGGTTCTTTGTATAAAATTTCACCTTTAGACGGAATAATTGCAGGAATTGACAGCTCTTTAGAGGCATCATAAAGTTTATGTGCTGTTACAGTAGCTGCTTTATATGAATTGATATAAACCTTTTTAACTTTTAAATTCCTCATAATATCTTCTGCGCCGCCGGCATGGTCGTTATCAAAGTGCGTGACAATCATTCCTTCTATATCTTTTATTCCTCTGTCAATAAGGTATTTTATCATTATAATTTTTGCCTGCGAATTTTTACTTGTATAGGAATATTTACCTGTATCAATTATAAAATACTTGTTTTCCGGAGTTTTAATCAAAAATGCATCAGCATTTTGAACATCGAACGTTATTATTTCAAGATTATGATTAGGAATTTGTATTGTTGAAAAGATTAATATTATAAAGACGGCTGCCAGCAGAGCAAATAATTTCTTATGCCAGCCTGTTTTTAACATCAAAGTCATTCCAAGAAGTATTGCATAATACATCAAAATTTGAAATACATTCGGATGAGAGGTTGTAATTAGAGAATTAGGCAATTGTGATACAAATGCGGAAATATTTACAAGTACATCAAGCGCAATATTACAAATATAATCAATTATCATGCATAAATATTTTGTAAACGGCATAAAAATAGCAAATACCGAACTTACAAATCCGCCGAAACTCACGATACTCAAAAATGGCATTATCGCAATGTTTGCAAGAACAGAATAAAGTGAAAATGTGTTAAAATAAAACATCTGGACAGGTGCAACCCAGGCTTGCGCAACAACAGGTACAAGAACAGCGCCGGTAATTGCCGGATGAATTTTCCAGTCTTGTATTGCCTCAAAAAGTATACTTCCGGTTACTAAAATGCCGAATGTCGCCAGAAACGACAGCTGAAATCCGACATCATTTATATATGCAGGATTATAAATAAGCATTAACATCCCGACTAACGCTAATAATGAAACACTGTGCGCATCACGGTCTATTAATTTCCCGACAAGAATAAAAAGCAGCATAAGTGCAGCACGAATTACCGATGCTCCAAGTCCTGTCATAAGAGTATAAAGTATAATTATTCCCATACCGCTTATGACTGAAATTTTAAACGGTACGCGAAAACGCCGCATAAAAAAGCACCAGAATCCATAAATAAAAGCAACGTTCATGCCGGAAGCCGCAAGGATATGCAAAATACCCGAATTAATAAAAGAATCCTTTATATTTTCAGGCGGTGAAACTGCATCATCACCAAAGACAATACCGCCGAGTATTTCCAAATTCGGAGATTTTAGATAAATCGCATGTGTTTCGAGAATATTTTCACGCAAATTGTTCAAGCCGCGTAAAAATTTCCATTTTAAAGAAAGCTTTGCAGGTAATTCTTCGCACTCTCCTGCCTTTGCATAAAAAGTTGTGTATGCCTTAAAATTACGCAGATAATTTTTATAGGCAAACTGTGACGGATTGGTTGCGTCAAAAGGCACACGCAATTTACCTTTTATTGTTAATACATTGCCGATCTTTAAATCCGGAAACTCTGTTTTATCAGGATTAATCGTTACAAAAGTTTTGGCATTTAACGTTTCCTTATCTGCCTTTAGAACTTTAAAGAAAAATTTCTTGCCGCCGGTTGTTGAAGCCACCGGAATGGATACTATTTGACCAGTCAAAACAGTATCTTTCGGCGCAATTTTAAGAAGTTCATCACTAGATGCAACTCTGAAATAGGCATTAAAAAATCCTGTATAAAATACAATTACCAAAATCAGTATCATACGAGGAGAAACTAAATTCAGGATTAAAAGAACTATTGATATAACAGAGATTATAACCGCCGT
This sequence comes from Candidatus Gastranaerophilales bacterium, assembly GCA_944322865.1. Classification (GTDB taxonomy): domain Bacteria; phylum Cyanobacteriota; class Vampirovibrionia; order Gastranaerophilales; family Gastranaerophilaceae; genus CALUVH01. Next base: position 7,455 of record CALUQJ010000038.1, on the reverse strand, counting down.
GAATATTTCTATATTGTTAAAGTATGATAAAATCCCGCACATAAATGCGAGGGATGTTATCAACATTAAAAAGTTTTTATTTTGTACTAATGAACTTAAAAATATTCTCATTACTGATTATAATTATTTTCTGCCCCACCACAAAAATCCTTTTTTCTTCTTTTTTTGCGGAGTTGCGTTAGTTTCTGTTTTGTTGTTATTGTTTAATTGATTCTGAGGCGGCTGCTGTACAATTGTTTTTGCGGCAGACCGTGTAGAAAATACGCTTGTCGCAAGCGTTTTAGCATATTTATTAGCGAAATGCGCATAGTCAAATATAATAACACCTTTTGTATTAAGTTTTCTGGCTTCATGAATTTGTCTTATCAAATCTTCTTCAGCCCCGCCCATAAATGTCACGAACAGACCTGCATAGATATCGGTTTTTGCGGAAGATGTAGCTCTTAAAACATCCTGCATCATTGAATTTGCTGTTTTAGAATCACAGGTAAGGAAAAGAGGCGTTAATCCGTTTACATAATGATTATCCGACCAGGTTTTCCAATCCTGCATTTTAGTATTCAGGGCAGAAAGTCTGTTAGGGAATACAACGGCTGTCAGATAGAGGTTACGCTGTTTGCAATAATCATGCACTTTTTTTACCATTTGAGTAATTTTTCCGCGGCGGTAATTAGACCAGGTAAGCCACATTGGATCTGAAACTCTTATATCTACCGGATCTACGTTATAAAGCGCTTTAAATTCCCGTCTGGCATATTCAGTATACCCCCAGCTTGTGTCCTCGGTTACTGAAACAATTTGCGGATATCTTATGTAATCAAGATTTAAGCCGTCAACTTTATATTTTGTGGTAACTTCTTTAATCAATTTCATTACAAAATCCTGAACAAGCGGGTTTGCCGGATCAAGGAAATAGCCGTTATGTTCTGATTGGGAGCGGGTAGGCTGCAAAGCATCCGCATCTTTTCTCATACGGTTGCCCCACTCCGGATGCATTGCAATAATACTGTGCGGGGTATAATTTATATTTGCATTTCCAGCATAAAATGTTTCAAACCAGATATGCACTTTTATATCGCGCTTATGCGCTTCTTTAAGCCAAACAGCAAGCGGATCAAAACCTTTAAAGTGTTCATACTGTTCGGTTGCACCGTAATCTTTCATTACCTGGCTTGGATATATTGTTTTTCCGTGGAAATATGTTTCCAAAAATATTGTGTCAATTCCCGCGTTTTTAACCCGTTGAATTGTTTTTACTATATCCTGTGGATTTTTTTCTGTCGGACGGAGCCAGATACCTTTTAATTCACCGTATTTATAAGGTATTACACTTTTTAAAGCATCATTTGCGGCTTCTATTGCAAGTTTTGAATATTTTTGTACATGTTCCGGATTTTTACGTGCTTTTTTTAGATAGTTTTTTGCATCATCTATATAACTTGTCGGGACTTTCCAGTTGTAATCAGTGTAATTTTCTCTGTAGTAAGCTATCATCTGTTCAGCTTCTGTAATCTTTTTTTGTGATTCAAAAATGTAGCTTTCAGAGGTTGTATAGGTGTAAACTAATTTTTTGTCTAAATCAATATATATTTTTGTTCCGACTTTAATGTTGTTGTTAATCCAGTTTTTAGCGCGTCCATGCCCGCTTATAACAAGTCCGTCAGCTGGAATCGGAGAATCTGCACCTGATAATTCGGTAACAGTATTTCCTACAACAATAGCTTCTGCACCGTATTCGTTTGTATTAGTTCTTGTGCCGTAAAATGGAGTGTATATAACAAGCTGGTTTGTACCGCGTGTGCCTGGCAGGTGGCTTGCAGTACGGTTTGATGAAGGCGTCGGATCTATTGCATTTATTAAGTTTTTGGTGTAACTGAACTGCACTTCATGGGTTGAGAGAGTATAAGGCTTAAAAACCGATGAAGAATAAAAATTATTCATTGTACTTTCTGATATTGAGGAGGACAGCGGCTCAAGTGATACTATTTGCTCCGTGTTTTCTTTGCTGTCATCCGCTGCAAATACAAAGTTTGTTGTAAATATTAATGTTAGTAATAATATCAGTAATCTTTTTATTTTCATGTTTTACTCCCTGATAAGATGATAATACTCTGAATTTTCATATCCCATATCATTTATCGACTGTATTTTTTCCTGTAATTCTACATCTTCCGGCTTTAGTGAATAAGTTGCTTCATAGAATTTTTTTGCGTTCATTAAGTCTGCAAACTTTTCATAAATTGTTGCCAGCCTGAAATTTAAATCATAGTTATTTGCATATCCGTTGTTATATGCAATAGTATAATGTTTTAATGCTCTTTTAAAATCCCTTCTTTTAAAATAAAACTCTCCGAACCAGTAATTTGCATACGGGTCATTTGCGACAAGATTGGTGGCATGGAAAAAATTTGATTTAGCTAGAGAATCTTTTTTCAATTCATCATAAATCCTTGCTATTTGGACATAAATTCTTTCATCATCAGGGTTAATCTTTGATGCCAGATAATATTTACCCATAGCAAGGTTTATAAATCGGTCTTTCTCCTGAGGATCTTCTAACTGCATTGCAATATCAAAGTAATAATCAGCTTCTTCCAGAACAGGAGTGATGTCGAGTTTTGAATAATCAAACAGTTGAGCCGCTGCATTATATTCAATATTACCGGATTGAACAGCGTATGTAGAACAAACGGGGAACAATATCAACAGAAATAATATTGTTAACAGAGAGGAAAATTTGTTTCTACAAATCATAAATTGACGGATAATACTTGATATCATGGTTCATGAACGAATCATCATCCAATGATGGATCAGTATATCTCAAAAATTTACCGAACCAGCCGGCTCTATTCCTGAATAAAGAACGGTCAACATACCCGTTGTATTCTTCACCCATGGCTCTTGCTTTGCTTCTGCCTACTATTTCAATGGCAGAACTTGAATAGCCGTTGTTTTGCAGATATTCCTGAGAAACGGTATCTGCTACGGTAAATTCTTTTGCGTTTGCACACAATGTCGATAATCCGAGTATTGTGAGTGTTAATAATATTTTTTTCATGTCCACCTCTGTCAGTATCAATTATAATACTTTTTATAACAGTTACAAAAACATTATAATTTCTTTACATAAAAAACACATGGATTATTTGGAGGATTTTATTATAATTTCTTCTAACTTTTCTAATAATTGATCTTCCGGAACTCTGGCGACTATTTCGCCTTTTTTGAAAACATAACCTTCGTTAATTCCGCCTGCAATACCAAAATCAGCATGCTTAGCTTCTCCCGGACCGTTAACCGCGCAGCCCATAGTTGCAATGGTTATCGGCATATCAAGGTTTTTAAATTTCTCTTCTACTTTTTTAGCCAGACTGATAAGATCAATTTGAGTTCTGCCACAGGTCGGACAGGATACAAAATTTACCCCATGCCGGCGAAGATTTAAACTTTTTAGAATATCATATCCTGCAATAACTTCTTCCACAGGATTTTCCGTTAAAGAAACCCTTATAGTGTCACCGATGCCTTCTGCAAGCAAAGTTCCTAAACCAACAGAAGATTTAACAAGTCCGCCGCGTAATGTGCCGGCTTCGGTAACGCCTAAGTGCAGCGGATAAGGGATTTTTTCCGCAATAGAACGATATGCTTCTATTGTTGTTAAGACATCTGAGGATTTAAGAGAAACTTTTATAAGATCAAAATCCAGATCTTCAAGAATTTGGATGTGCTTGATGGCGCTTTTAACCATTTTTTCTGATAACGGAATATCTTCATCCTGCAATTCTTTTTCTAATGACCCTGCATTTACCCCAATTCTTATAGGAATTTTCTGTTGTTTTGCAAGTGATACAACTTTTTCTACATTTTCGCGCTTGCCGATATTTCCAGGATTAAGGCGCAGGGCATTGATCCCGTTATTTATACACTGAATAGCAAGACGATAATCAAAATGGATATCTGCAACCAACGGTACAGATGTGCGTTTTACGATTTCTTTTATTGCCTCAGCCGCATCTTTATTGAGAACTGCAAGACGTACAATTTCACATCCGTGGTCTGCAAGTTCCTGTATCTGGTTAACGGTTGCTTCAATATCTCTTGTGTCAGTGTTACACATGGATTGAACACTTATCGGGGCACTGTCACCGATTTTTATATTTCCTATATTTATACCATTTGATTTTCTTCTTTTTATCATATTATTATTTTAGCACAAGAAAAACAAAGGAGTGTACTTTATGAAAATTGCAGTAATATCTGACATCCATGGTAATATGCAGGCACTTGAGAGCGTACTTGAAGATGCAAAAGAACAAAAATGTGAAAAAATTCTTTGTCTTGGAGATTTAGCTATGGCAGGACCTCAGCCGCGTATGACAATAGATTTCATTCAGGAACAAAAAAACTGGGAAATAATTCAGGGTAACACCGACAAACTCATCGGTGACTTTTGTCCTGAATATATGGAAGAAGTAAAGTCACATTTTCCGATTATGGCAAACGCTCTGGCAGAAGAGATTTTATATCTGAGCGATGAACAAAAAGAATATTTACGTACACTTCCTGAAAATAAAATACTTTCAATAGAAGGTGTAAGAATAATGATGGTTCATGGCTCACCGCGCCGGAATAATGAGAATATTTTTCCAAATATGCCGATAAGCGAAATAGAAGAAATATTTAAAGAGGATCTTGCAGATTTAACATTCTGCGGACATACCCATATTCCTTGCGGATATCAAACCAATAAGAAACAAACAATAGTTAACGTGGGAAGTGTTGGGCGTCCTATGACAAAAGATGCAAAAGCATGTTATGTTGTTGCAAATATAGAAAACGGCGGATTTTCTATTGAACACAGATTTTTGGATTATGATCGCAAACTTGCAGCAGATATTTTGATGCAAAGAACATTTGAAGGCAAAGAGCAAGTCGCTCAAATGCTTTTACATCCTGATAAACGACATGTCTAAAGAATACAGAAAAAAGGCAAATAATTTACTTATGCCAGTTCATTCAGCAATTTAACATTGTCTTTCATTTTGTGATATTCATCAGCCTGCACACGGTTCTGGACATTTCTGCCCATAAGGCTCGTTACGCCGGTTGCAATTATTCTGTCAGCAAGCATCTGGCGTGCACGCATCTTCTCAACATCCATTTGTAGTGTATTCATCTTTTTAACAAGCAAATCCAGTTTTGCTGTGTCTGACATTTTATTCAAATCCGGCTGTTTGTTCTCGTTGCCGTTGAAAACTGCTTTATAAAAACTTTGTCCTGCGCTTATTTTAGATACAAACATCTTTATCTCCTTAACAAGATTATACAAAAATAAAAGCACTAAAAAAAATTTTTTGCCACTTTTTAGTTTTTTTGTGTTAAGATTTCTTTATAAAGGATTTTACTTTTTCAGAGAATTGCTATGGATATTAATAAAGAACAATTAGTTTCTCTAATAAAAAAACTCAAAGCGCCGAAAATATTAGTAGTCGGTGATTTAGCGCTGGACGAGATGATATACGGTGATGCTGAAAGAATCTCCAGAGAAGCGCCTGTTCTTATTTTGCAGCATTCTCATACAAAACTAATCCTTGGCGGCGCGTCTAACGCTGCTCACAATGTTTCTACTCTGAATAACGGGCAAGTAAGTGTTTGCGGCGTCATTGGCGACGATTATCAGGCAGGTTTACTTATTGAAGCTTTTAAAAAAGCAAATGTTGACTGCAAATATCTTATTAAAGATAAAAATAGAAAAACAACAACCAAAACCCGTATCTCAGGCTCAATTACAACTTCAATAACCCAGCAGATAGTCAGAGTCGACAGGCAAACCAATGAGCTTTTATCTGAAGAAACCGAAAAACTCATGCTGGCTAATCTTGAAAAAGCAATACCGGAATTTGATGCTGTCATACTTTCAAATTATCATATCGGCACAATTACTCCGGAAATTATCAAAAAAACAATTGCTCTTGCAAACCAATACAAAAAAATAATTGTAGTAGATGCACAGAGAGATTTATCAGTTTATAAAAATGTTACTTCAATGACTCCAAATCTCCCGGATACGCAAAAGTCTGTCGGATTTTTCATTGAAACTGAAGAAGATATGAAAAAAGCAGGCGACAAACTCTTAGCCGGAACAAATGCAGGTTCCATACTAATAACCTGCGGGGCTGACGGCATGTTTGTCACCGAACATAACCAAAAATATACTAAAATTCCTGTATTTAACAAATCAGAAGTATTTGATGTTACAGGTGCCGGAGATACTGTTACTGCTGTCTATACACTTGCACTTGCAGCAGGGGCAAATCCGGTTTATGCAGCTATAATCGGCAATATTGCAGCAAGCATTGTTGTCAGACAATTCGGTTGTGCAACCACTACAGAAGCACAACTCCTTGAGGCTGCCGTTAAACTCTAACCAACAGGAGAAATTTATGAAAGAAAAATTATTGGAATTTCTGGAACTCTTAAAAAGATCTAACAAAGTTGATTTAATTATTATTATCGGCATTGTTGCGGCACTTGTTGTCGGTTTGTTTACTTTTTCACACATACGTCAGACAGCAGATAAACAAATTGAAGCAACTTCAAAAATTTCATTCACGGTTTTTATCCGCGGGATAACTTATACCGGCAAAGATTTACCTATTAAACCGAATGAAAAAACTTTTATCAGTATCCGAAATGTTCCGTATTCAGACCTTGATATTGTAAATGTCACAGCAGAACGAAGAAAAGTTGTACTCCCGACTCTTAACAATAAAAAAGTTATGGTCGTTGAGGATGTTTCTCAAGCGTATCTGTATGATGTTGCAGTAACTCTTACTGATACTGCAAAAATCACCAAAGACGGTGCGGTTGTCGGCGGCAACAAAGTAAAACTCGGCTTGCCGATAACTCTTGAAGGTAAAGATTACAAATTTACAGGTACTGTTGCAGACCTGCAAATAATCAACGAAACAGAAGACGAAGCTTTAAATAAATCTATTCAATCAGTAAATACGGCAGATAATGTTTAGTAAATTATTTTCACTTTCTCAAAATAAACTTAATTATTTATACGAAAACAGTTTGTTTTTACAAAACATAGACAAACTGATTTTCGTTACCATAATAGGTGTTTTTATAACATCAACATTTTTATCATCAGATGTTATCGGATTTATTGCTCTGATAACAATCTTTTTGACGTTGGTAAAACTTTTAACCTGTAAAGGCGCAAAACTGGATGTTAAAAACTTTGAACTCTGGCTGCTTGCATACTTTATGATAGTTGTAATTAGTCTTTTCGGGGCAACACTGTTTTATTTAAGCCTGAAAGGATTTTTGAAAACATTTACCTATCTTGGTTTTTATGTTTCGGTTGCTAACTATCTGAAAGACAACAAACGCCATATTCCTTTGATACTTGGAACAATAGGTTTATGTGCAACTTTTGAAAGT